>JASFFM010000038.1:0-18157 GCA_050124295.1 Desulfobacterales bacterium
GCTGAAGGTGGAAAACCTCTATGATCCCAAAAATATCGATTTACTGCACCATGTCCAGCAGGCCTTGAAGGCCCATGCGCTCTTTAAACGGGACGTTGACTATATCGTTAAAAACGGCGAAGTGATCATCGTGGACGAGTTTACCGGACGCCTGATGCCCGGCCGTCGTTACAGCGAAGGCCTGCACCAGGCCCTGGAAGCCAAGGAGAATGTCCGGATCGAGAACGAAAACCAGACCCTGGCGTCGATCACCTTTCAAAATTATTTCCGGATGTATGACAAACTGGCGGGGATGACCGGAACCGCCGATACCGAGGCCGCAGAGTTTAAAAAGACCTACGACCTTGATGTGGCCGTCATCCCCACCAACCAGCCCATGATCCGCAAAGATTATTCCGATATCATTTACCAGACGCGCAAGGAAAAATTCGATGCCGCCCTGGAAGAGATTATGGATTGCCACGATAAGGGCCAGCCGGTCCTGGTCGGTACCATCTCCATCGACGTTTCGGAGAGTTTCAGCAAAAAGTTGAAGAAACGCGGCATCCCCCACACGGTACTGAATGCCAAAAATCACGAGAAAGAAGCCGAGATCATTTCACAGGCCGGACAGAAGGGTGCGGTTACCATTTCCACCAATATGGCCGGTCGCGGCACTGATATCGTCTTGGGGGAGGGGGTTACCGATCTTGGTGGATTGCATATTATCGGTACGGAACGGCATGAGAGTCGACGGATCGATAACCAGTTGCGGGGACGTTCAGGGCGTCAGGGCGATCCCGGATCCAGTCGTTTCTACCTGGCACTGGAGGATGATCTGCTTCGTATTTTCGGCGGCGAGCGCATTTCCGGGATTATGAGCAAATTGGGCATGGAAGAAGGCGAGCCAATCGAAAATGTCCTTATCACGCGGGCCATCGAAAATGCCCAGTCTAAAGTCGAAGGACACAATTTTGAAATCCGGAAACAGCTGTTGGAGTACGACGACGTGATGAACCAACAACGGGAGGTTATCTACCAGCAACGCCGCGAAGCCCTGACAGGAGAGAATCTGAAACCTTCCATCGAGACCATCATCAGTGAATTGGCGACCGGTGTGGCCCATAATTTTGCCGATGAGCGCCTGCCCGCCGAAGAATGGGACTGGAAAGGGGTGGCCGAGGCCGTGCTCAAGCAGTTCAACTTTCGCGTTCCTGTACCGGATGACGACACCCTGGATGGCTTGAATGCCGATGGCTTGGCCCAGTATGTTGAGGATGAGGCCTTAAAGGTCTACCAGCAGCGGGAAAATGCCATCGGCGCCGAAAATATGCGTGCCCTCGAGCGTCATATTATGCTCATGACCGTCGACAATCTGTGGAAAGACCACTTGCTGAGTATGGACCATCTCAAGGAAGGCATCGGTCTGCGCGGCTACGCCCAGCAAAATCCCCTTATTGTGTACAAAAAAGAGGGGTTTGAGATGTTCCAGGATATGATTGAGCGCATCAAGGAAGAGTCCGTGGGCATTTTGTACCGGGTACAGTTGGCGGAATCGGAAACGGTCGAACAATTGCGTCGACCGAGTGATCAGCCAGTGGTATATTCCGGAGGGGGTGATCGTCCGCCCCCTAAAAAACAACCCATTCGAAAAGCGGGCAAGAAGATTGGTCGCAATGCCCCTTGCCCCTGCGGCAGCGGCAAAAAATACAAACTATGCTGTGGCCGTTAGCGATTGGCGGCAATCTCCCCTCTGCGCCATCCTCTGCGATCAAACACCGGCTCACGTTTGGCAGCGTGAAGCTGCGGTCATGGCAGTCATGCCGGCGAAACCCATCGATGTGCTTTTAGGCCCTGTACCTGTCGGGATCTGAGCCACCTATTTTTTTGTGCCCTGACTTGTCCACGCAGACCTTTACAATGACGGTGGGTGATGCTTACTATGATTACGTCTTATCACGTCCCACCCACGGGTATCAGATGCCGAATAGATGACTTGGAGGTAACCATCATCAATGGGTCAGCGCAAATCCGATTCCGACATTGCTTTGTTTCCGAAAAAGGCCATCGAGGTGCGCGAGCCGGCCATGTATCGGGTAATGTTGCTCAACGACGACTACACCACCATGGAGTTCGTCGTGGAAGTTTTGGTGAAGGTGTTCCACAAGCACTATGATGAGGCCACACGCATCATGCTCCATGTTCATAATGAAGGCTCCGGTCTCTGCGGCATCTATACATTGGAAGTGGCTGAAAGTAAGGTCCATACGGTACACAGTCTCGCCCGTGAGAATGGGTTCCCGTTAAAATGCACCATGGAAAAGGAATGAGCCATGATCAGTAAGGAACTCAGCGCAACACTCGGATTGGCTGTCAAAGAGGCCAAAAAACGTCGCCATGAATATGTGAGCACTGAACACATTCTTTTTGCGATCCTTTTCGACCACACCGGGATTGAAATTATCGAAAGCTGCGGCGGTGTTGTGGAGGAATTAAAGCGTGAACTGGAAAATTTTTTCGATGAACGCGTCGAGAGCATACCGGAAGGAAAGGAATACGTGCTCCAGCAGACCTTAGGATTCCAGCGGGTCATCCAGCGCGCGGTCAATCACGCGCGCTCGGCGGAAAAGTCGGAAGTCAACGTTAGCGATATCATGGCTTCGATCTTCCTGGAAAAGGATTCTTTCGCCGAATATTTTCTAACCTCCCAGGGACTGACGCGGCTCGACGTCCTGAGCTATATTTCCCACGATGCCGAGGTGGACCCTTTTCCGTCAGGTCGTGGCGAAGCCAACAAAATGCCGGACGGCAAGGAAAAGAAAGAGGCCTCCAACCCACTGGAGGCCTACACGGTTGATCTGGTGGAAAAAGCCAGCGAGGGCCTCCTGGATCCTCTCATCGGGCGGGAGCCCGAACTGGAACGCACGTTGCAGGTGCTCTGCCGACGCCGCAAAAATAATCCCGTCTTCGTGGGCGACCCCGGGGTGGGTAAAACCGCCATTGCCGAAGGGCTGGCCCAGCGTATTCAATCGGGAGAGGTTCCCGACCTGCTGCGTGAGGTGCGCATTTACGCCCTTGACCTCGGAGGGCTGCTTGCCGGCACCAAATACCGGGGGGATTTTGAAAAGCGGCTTAAAGGGGTGATCAACGAACTCAAAAAACGAACCGATGCCGTCCTGTTCATCGATGAAATTCATACGATTGTCGGTGCCGGTGCCACCAGTGGCGGATCAATGGACGCCTCCAATATCCTCAAGCCCGTATTGACGTCCGGAGAGCTCCGCTGCATTGGTTCGAGTACCTACGAGGAGTATAAGAATCACTTCGAAAAGGACCGCGCCCTCTCACGGCGGTTCGAAAAAATCGAGATCATAGAGCCGTCGGTACCCCAAACCGTCAAGATTCTGAAGGGGCTCAAAAGTCGTTATGAAGAGCATCACGGCATTCATTACACGGACACGGCGCTCAAAGCGGCGGCCGAGTTATCGGCCAAATATGTCAATGACCGTTTTTTACCCGATAAAGCCATCGATGTGATTGATGAGGCCGGGGCTTTTGTGCGCCTGTCGGGTTCGTCGCGTCGCACCAAAATAAACCCCGCGGATATTGAAAAAATTGTGGCCAAGATGGCCAAGATACCGCCACAGAGCGTATCCACTTCTGATAAAGTCAAGCTGGAGCAACTGGAATCCCAGTTGAAAAAAGTGGTCTTCGGTCAAGATGCTGCGATTTCCTCGCTTGCGACGTCCATCAAGCGATCGCGGGCGGGTTTGGGGACGCCGGGCAAGCCGGTGGGCTCCTTCCTTTTCACAGGGCCCACCGGTGTCGGCAAAACAGAGGTGGCGCTGCAGCTTTCGAATCTGCTGGACGTCGAATTTCTGCGCTTTGATATGAGCGAATACATGGAAAAACATGCCGTCGCCCGGATGATCGGGGCACCACCCGGCTACGTGGGGTTTGACCAAGGCGGACTGCTCACCGACGGCATTCGCAAGCACCCCCACAGCGTGCTCTTGATGGATGAAATCGAAAAAGCGCATCCGGATATCTACAACATTCTGCTGCAAGTCATGGATCACGCGACCCTAACGGACAATAACGGTAAAAAAGCGGACTTTCGCAATGTCATTCTTATTATGACCTCCAATGCCGGCACGCGTGAAATGAGTACCCAGACCATTGGTTTTGGGGACAAGTCCAAAGATACCAAATCCAAGGGCCAGAAGGCCATCGAAAAATTTTTCAGCCCGGAATTTCGCAATCGTCTGGACGGTACCATTCTTTTCCGCGCCCTCACGGTGGAGATCATGGAACTGATCGTCGATAAGTTTATCAATGAACTCAACGATCAGATGGGCGGGAAAAAAGTCTATATCAACATCTCCGACGCTGTGCGCAACTGGCTGGCCCGCGAAGGTTACGATCCGAATTATGGTGCCCGTCCCCTAGGGCGCGTCATTCAGAAAGAGATTAAGGACCGACTCGCGGATGAAATCCTTTTCGGCAAGCTGGTCAAGGGCGGCGTTGTATTTGTGGACCGTGATGAAGACGGGCTGAATTTCAAAATCGATTAGCACCAGTGGGCTTTGATGCAAAGGCCCCCGGTGTCATATGAATACATTTCATATGTGCTCCCGCCTATGCCCGTTTTTCGACTTTCCAGCAACCTCTCGTTTCCACCGCCCCACCTGGCGATTGGTGAGGGTCTTTTAGCGGTCGGCGGCGACCTGAGTATCAAGCGTCTTGTTACGGCCTACCGTCAGGGTATCTTCCCTTGGTACGCCGAGGATGACCCCATCCTCTGGTGGTCACCGGATCCCCGCATGGTTCTCTATCCCGACGAACTGCACGTGCCGCGTTCCCTGCGGCGGATTGTCCGTCGCCAAATATTTTCCATCACCCTCGATCAAGCTTTCGGGCAGGTCATCCGTGGATGCGCCGGAATCCGGGGACCGGATCATCCGGGTACCTGGATCGTGCCGGAGATGATTGCGGCCTACGAGGAACTGCATGCGGTCGGCTTGGCCCACTCCGTTGAAGCCTGGCAGGGGGACGCGCTGGTCGGGGGGTTGTATGGTGTCTCGCTGGGCGGCAGCTTTTTCGGCGAATCCATGTTCTCCCGGATCAGTAATGCTTCCAAAGTCGCCCTGGTTCGATTGGTGGAGGGGCTGCACCGTGAGGGCTTCCAATTGATTGACTGCCAGGTGGCCACCGCTCACCTGATGCAATTCGGTGCCCGTGAGATCCCCCGCGATCATTTTATGCAGGATCTGAAGCGGTCCCTGAAGCAGCCCACGCAGCAAGGTCGCTGGCGGTTCACTCGCAACGGCGGCATCGATTTTGTGTCGAATGCCGGTGGGGCCGGCGGGCAGAACATTTCGCCCTCGTCGATGAGCTGAAAATTTTTTGGCCTGGCGTTTGTCCACAGGCCGCCACGGCCTGGCAGAAGGCTGCCACTTTGTCGATGTTCTTCTCGCCGGGCCGGTTTTCGACCCCAGAGCTGACATCCACGGCATGGGGGCGGCTGGCGGCGATCGCCTCCGCGACGTTATCCGGGTTTAGTCCACCGGCCAGGATCACGGGTCGGCTGGAAGGGATGTCGCGCGCCGCAGACCAGTTCCAATCCATGGCATTGCCTCCCGGCAGGGGGCCTCCGGCACATTCCACCAGAAAAGCCATGGGCTTGTAGCGGGGTGCGTCGGTCAGCGCAGGACGGCCGTTGATGAAGAGCGCCTTGATGACGATCACCCCCTCCGCAGCAAGGGCCTCGACCAGCCCGGGGGTCTCCCGGCCATGTAATTGTACCGCCCGCAGGCCCCCGATATTCACCGTCTGCATGATGCGTTCAAATTTTTCATTCACGAACACCCCCACGGGGCAGACGCTGTCCGGCAGTTGCCCCACGATTCGCCCGATCGCCTGATCATCGAGATGTCGGGGGCTTTTGGGGTAAGAGATGAAACCGATGGCATCCGCACCGGCCGCCGTACAGGCTTGTGCCTCGCGCGCCGAGGTGAGCCCGCAAATCTTGATTTGGGGACCTACGGGGGCCTTGCCGGTCATCACATCGCCGTCCTTCCTTTAGCGCCGGTTTCCCCCGCTGGGTTGGGGGTTGGCAACAGCGAGGCCAGTTGGGTGGTCGGATCCGCGGCTCGCACCAGGCTTTCACCGATCAGAAAATTGAAAACACCTTTGGCTAGGTTGGCTTGGACGTCTTCCAGCGTCGCGATGCCGCTGGCGGCTACGGGAATCTGGCCGGCGGACAGACGCTTGGCCATGGTCGTGGCGGTGGCGATATCCGTATCGAAGGTGGCCAGGTTCCGGTTGTTGATCCCGATCAGGCGGGCATCGGATGCCAGGACCATTTCCAGGTCTTGCGTGGTGTGAATTTCAACCAGGGCATCCATTCCCAGCGCGCGACTGAGGGCCAGGAGGTCCGACAGTTGGCGCGGGGACAAGATGCGACAGATCAGGAGGACGGCATCGGCCCCCATGGCGCAGGATTCGTACAGCTGATAGTCGCAGATCAGAAAATCCTTGCGCAGGACCGGGAGACTCACGGCCTGACGGGCGGTGATCAGATCTTGTGGGCAGCCCTGGAAAAAGTCGCGGTCGGTCAGAACAGAGAGGGCTGTGGCACCGCCGGCGGCATAGGCGCGCGCCAAACCGGCCGGATCGAGGTCGGTCCGCAGGGGGCCCTTGGAAGGTGAAGCCCGCTTGATTTCAGCAATGATATTGGCGCCGTGGGGACCGGGTGCCTTGAGGGCATCGTAAAAGGGGCGGCCGCCGCTACGAAGGGCCGCCTCTTCGCGGATGCGGTCCATCGGTGTGCGACGGCGGGCGGTTTCAATCTCTTCTTTTTTTCGCGCGACGATCCGGCTCAATATATCCACGGCAGGTCGTATCTCCATCCGGGAAGAGATCCTCCCGGCATCAGGTTTGCGGGTTTGTTTTAGGAGGCATGTTCTTGGGTAAACGCTGCCAGGGCTTCCAGCTTCTCGCGCGCCGCTCCATTGTCGAGGGCCTCGGCGGCCATCTGAATGCCCTGAGCGAAATCGGTCGTCTTGCCGGCGGCGGTCAGGGCGGCGGCGGCATTGAGAAGGACCACATCCCGGCGGGGCCCCTTTTCGCCGTCTAGAATGCGGCGGGTGATATCGGCATTGGTGGCTGGATCCCCACCCACCATCTCGCGGGGATCGGCAGGGGCATCGAAATAATCGGTGGGGTCGAGATTAAAGGTTCGCACCTGGTCGTCTTTCAGCTCGGATATCCGTGTTGCGGCACAGACCGAAATTTCATCCAGTCCGTCATGTCCATGGACCACATAGGCTTGGCGCGATCCGAGCAAGCGCAATGTATGGGCGAACATTTCCGTCAATTCAGGAGCATAGACCCCGATAATCTGACAGTTGGCGCCGGCCGGATTGGTCAAGGGGCCCAGCATGTTGAAGATGCTGCGCAGGCCGACTTCCTTGCGTGCCGTGGCGGCAAAGCGCATGGCGCTGTGATAAAGGGGGGCAAAGAGAAAACCGATGCCGATATCCTCCACGGCTTCCTCCACCAGTTCCGGATCCACGTCCAGCCGCACGCCGAGCGCCTCCAGGACGTCGGCGCTGCCGCATTTGCTCGAAACCGATCGGTTGCCGTGTTTGGCCACCGTAATCCCACAACCGGCGACCACGAAGGCCGTTGTGGTCGAAATGTTAAACGTGCTCGCGCCGTCGCCGCCGGTCCCGCAGGTGTCGACGATCGTTGCGGCCGAAGACTGAATGCGGTAGGCCTTGCGACGCATGGCGCGGGCGGCACCGGCCAGCTCCCCGTCCGTTTCACCCTTGGTGGCCAGGGCGCCCATCAGGGCACCGATCTGGGCATCACTCAGATTGCCCGAAAAGATTTCGGTCATCACATCAGCCATTTGGCCTTCGTCCAGATGGACGCCTTCCACGATGCGCTTGAGATGGTCACGAAACATATTGGCATTTCCTCCCTGTTTAGCGTGTCCAGGCAAATGGTAATGGAGGCGCGTGGGCCCCCTTTTCACTTGCGTGAACAGGCGTACGTCTTAAACAGCGGCTTCTTTCAAAAAATTTCTCAGCAGGCGTTTCCCGATCGTGGTCATGATGGATTCGGGATGGAACTGAAGCCCCTCGGTCAAATGTCGATGGTGCCGGATTCCCATGATTTCACCGTCCTCGGCCTCGGCCGTGATGATCAGGCCCTCGGGCAGTGTATCCCGATCGACAGCCAGTGAGTGGTAGCGCATGGCCTTGAAGGGTTTGTTGATGCCGCGATAAACGAGTTGGCCGTCGGCGGTGACGATGGAGGTCTTGCCATGCATCAGCTTTTGCGCGGGGACGATCCTGGCGCCGAACGCGGCGGCAATGGCTTGGTGGCCAAGGCAGATTCCCAGGATCGGAATGCGTCCGGAGAAGGCCTGGATGGCCGCCATGGATATACCAGCGGCCTGGGGCTGACCGGGCCCGGGAGAGACCACGATCCCCTCCGGTGCCATCTGCTCAATGGCCGCGATGGTCAGCGTGTTATTGCGGGCCACCCGCACCTCGGCGCCCAGTTGTCGCAGATACTGAACCAGATTATAGGTAAAAGAATCGAAATTGTCGATCATCAGAATCAAGATCGGGCTCCTTTCAGCGTACGGGGCTGGAGCATTTTCAAGGCGCGCTCCATGGCCATGGCCTTGTTCATGGTTTCCTGGCGTTCCAGCTCGGGGTCGGAATCGGCCACGATCCCCGCGCCGGCACGTACGGTCAAGCGGCCATCTTCGATGGAGGCCGTGCGGATGGTGATGGCCATATCCATGTTACCGCTAAAGGATATGTACCCCACGGCGCCGCCGTAGGGTCCACGGGGTTCCTTCTCCAGATCGGCGATGATTTCCATGGCCCGAATTTTGGGCGCCCCGCTCAGGGTTCCGGCCGGAAAAGTGGCCGCCAGCAGATCGAAAGCATCGCAGTCGGGTTGCAAGTCACAGGTAATGTTCGATACCAGGTGCATGACGTGGGAGTAGCGCTCGACCACCATGAGATCCGTCACCTGAACCGTTCCGGTCTCGGCCACCCGTCCCAGATCGTTGCGTCCCAGATCCACCAGCATCAGATGTTCGGCCTTCTCCTTTTCGTCCTCCAGCAGCTCGCTGGCCAGGTTTCGATCCTCTCGGTCGTCGGCCCCACGAGGGCGGGTACCGGCGATGGGACGCAGGGTTGCGGAGCCGTTTTCGAGGCGGACCATGGTTTCCGGGGAAGAACCCACCAGCGTCATATTATCCAGATTCAGGTAAAACAGATAGGGCGATGGGTTGATATAACGCTGGGAACGGTAGAGCGACCAGGAGTCAGGTGGTGTATGACAGACAAAGGGTTGCGAGATGACGGCCTGAATAATGTCACCGGCGCGAATATGCTGTTTGACTGTGCGGACCGCTTCCCGAAAATCGTCATCGGTATGTGTGGCCTGCAGGGGACAGGCTTGGTCAGCGACGGTTGCCGGGGGTACGGGGGGCAGGGGCTCCCCAAGACGCACAAGCAGGCGATCCAGGCGATTTTTAGCCTCATCATAGGCGCTGGCGGGAGAGGTGTCTTTGGTGATGAAGGTCAGCACGACCAACGTCATGGTGTGGCTGACATTGTCGAAAATCAGGAGCTCATCGGGAATGATAAAATGGGCCAGCGGTTTTTCGGCCGGCCACTGGTGCGGTATGGCTTCTAAAAAACTGACCGATTCGTAGGTCATATAGCCCACCAAGCCGCCCCAGAATCGCGGCAGCTGCGGCACGACCGCCGGGCGGTAGGCTGCCATGAGGTCTTTTACAACCTTGAAGGGTTGCCCCTCGTGGGGGATTCGTCTTTCACGGCCGTCCTCCTGGACCGTGACGACATCGCGGAAAACACAGATTTGTGAGCGGGCTGAGGTCCCCATAAAGCTGTAGCGCCCCCAGCGTTCTCCGCCCTCGACACTCTCGAACAGAAAAAGGTCGCCATTTTGCTGGTAGAATCTGCCCAGCATGGATACGGGTGTTTCGGTGTCGGCCAAAATTTCCCTACAAACCGGTATGACATTGGCTTGGTCGCAGGCCGTGTAAAAGGCTTCACGATCAGGAAAACAATTTAAGAGCATTTTTTCGGCCTCCTGGGACAAATGGACGGCAGGGCTAATCCTGCCATGGGTGATCCGGCCCCCCTGTTCAACAAATGCAAAAGCCGTGGCGCGCAGGCCCCACGGCTTCAAATTAAACCGTGGGCTGCAAGGCTGCCCACGGTTGCGCTTGCTCACTTAGAGGGAAGGGTGCGTTAACCGGCGGCGCCTCAAGTCAGGTGCCACCACCAGGGGTGTTTCAGCTTGATGAATCCTGCCGAACGTATCATTGTCACGCGCCTTCCTCATGCATCATTGCTGTTGATCCTTGGCATGCTCCAACTGGATTGTCAAGGGCTTTTGAGGGGCCGCCGGGTACACGGGGATCCATTCTAAACGCGGCTTCCGATAGCGCCAACCGACGGCGATCACTGGCCGGTGAATTCGAAGCTCATTTTGGTCTGGAAATCCTCCACACGTTTGAAAATTTCCTTCAACATGGTCTGTTCAATACGCGATAATTTCTTGGGATTGATGTAATTGTCGGGTTTCCCGTTTTCTTCGATAATTGCCGTGATCTGACGTACGAACCGCAGTTGCATCATAAAACTGTAAGAGCGGTAAATTTCCTTGTAATCTTTTGAAGACAGGTGTCCGCCTTCATTGAGTTGATGAAGGCGTTCGATGGTATTGGTTTCCTGGATACCGTTTTTCAAGGCCAGAATGCGGGCGAAGTCCACCACGGGCAGCATGGCCCGTTTGATATCGAGAGCATTGCGGTGCTCCCCTTCGGATTCGACCACAAAATTACGGAAGAAACCGAGAGGGGGTTTGAAATGAAGGGCATTCTCGGTCAAGTGCCTGAAGAAACCGGACCATCCCTGGAGCGAATCATGCAGATGCTTCTGCAACTGATCGATCAGGCTGAAGTCGCCATAAGCCCCCCGGAAATCAAAAAAGATGCTCGAGTGCAGCAGATCCTCGGCTTCGGCGCTGTGAATCCAGTTCGAGAATTTGTCGCACCAAGCCGATAGCGGCTGGCACCAATTCGGATTCATGGCCATCACACCGCCTTCGCAGAAGGCGTAGCCGATTTCATCCAGCCAGGTGCAAACCGTTTCGCCCAGACTTAAAAAATAATCCTTGATTGTCGATAAGCGCTCTTTGGGCACATCCTGAAAGATAATGGCATTGTCCTGGTCGGTTTTGAGGGTTTGTTCGCGGCGGCCTTCACTTCCCATGATCATGAAAACAAACGGCACCGGCGGCGGTCCATTCTTTTCGAGGGCAATTTCAATCAGGCGCTGTAGGATGGCGTCGGAAACCGTCGCAATCAGGCGGGTGACGTTTTCCGCCTTGGCCCCGCTGCTGATTAGGTTCTGGACCAGACCAGGGATACGGGCCTGCTGGGTTTTGAGTTCTTCGCGGGAGAGGGCCGAAGCGATTTCGCGAACGATGAAAAGCGGGGATTGACCTTGGGCCGCCAGCAAATCACGACTGGTGATAGTGCCGATCACCTTTCCGCTGCCATCCTGGATGGCCAGGTGCTTCAGTTTTTTCTGCATCATTTCCAGCATGGCCTCGAATACCGACAACTGTTCCGGGATCCTACTCAAAGGGGACGACATGATGGCCGCAATGGCAATGCCCGTGTCCAGTCCCTGGGCGATAACCCGGTTGCGTAGATCCGTGTCCGTGACGATACCGATATGCTGGCCTTCATCATTTTGAATGAAGATCGAGCTGCATTTCCTGCGACTCATCAAGGTGGCCGCCTGCTGGACGGGTACATTCTGGTTGCAAGCGAGAATGTCCCGATTCATCAGCCGGGCCACGGAAACATTGAAGATGTGGACGGTTTCATCCTTCGGGAGAATGCGCCGGGCGAAGATTTCGGCATAGGAGCGATCCAGCATGCGTTTGCCGAAGGTATCCGTAAAATAGTCCGAAAACGCGGGACAACGCTGACACAGCTGCAAAAACCGTTTTTGCGGAAGGGCATAGAGATAGGCATCCTCCTCGACGCGCAAGGAGCGGATGGAAACACCGTTGTTTAGCAGCAGGGATATTCCGCCGTAGGTGTCCCCCTCTCCCAGAAATCCCTTGAGGCTTTTCTCGCCGGCCTGCTCATAATAAAGTTCAAGGGCCCCTTTTTGGACGATGTAGAGATAGTCGATGCGTGATTGCCCCTGGATGAATAATAGTGTCCCCGCATTATGGTGGATCAGCGACAGGGCCTGAATCATGTCGTCCAAATCCGCATCGGAGAGAAAAGAAAAGGGGACGATACGACTAAGGAAATCGCGTGCCTGGCCGGTAACGAGAATCGACGAATAGGATTCATTGCGCTTGCGCTGCTCGAAGACTTCCGTAAAGTAGTCGCGAAAGGGGGGATATTTGTCGCAAAGCGACAGGAACTGCTCAGCCGGTATGGCATAGAGGAGGCCATCGTCTTCGATTTTGGCCGTGCGGACGGCCACACCGGCGTTCATGAGGATCGAAATGCCGCCGAAGATCTCTCCGGCAACCATGCGGGCACCCAAACTTTTTTGCCCATTCTGCTCGTAATACAGTTCTATGGCCCCTTTGCGGATGTATAGAATTTGCCCAATTTCGGTTTTGGATTGTTCAGCGACCAGTTGACCGCGGTAGGTCTTGATTTCAGTGGTCCCCTCGGCCAACTCGACAATGGCCTCCTCTGGAAGCAGTCGAAAAGGTTTGGTGCGGGTATAAATTTTGAACGCTTCCTTGAATAAGGCACTGCGAGACAGTTTTTTTCCCATGGCACCACTCCGTTTTCGACAGCCCCCCCGCAGGCGGGGCATCAAGTAAATTCACCCGTACCGATAAGGTTCCCCCCCGTCCAACAGGGCCGCTGCTTAATAACGGAGGCGGGCAAAAAAGGTTTTTTCCGAGGCCAACCGCGCTTGCCGCAGCGTGCGAATACCTTTTAATTCCAGAAGAGGAATCAGTTTGAGGAACATCTGGGCAGTCGCTAAGGCATCACCCATGGCCGTGTGACGCCCTGTTACATCGATTCCAAGCCGCTGGGCGATCGTGCTGAGATTGTGGTTTTCCTGCGCCGGGTGAACGATGGAGGAAAGAAGCATGGTATCCAGCACGGGATTTTCGAAGCGAACACCGGTTTGTTCTTCTTTCATCTGTAGCATGCGCATGTCAAAGGCGGCGTTATGGGCCACAAGAATGGTATTCTCGGCGAATTGATGGAAGCGTGGCAGCACGGTGGCAATCACCGGTTGATGCCGCAAGGTCTCTTCCTGAATACCGTGGATCTGGATTGATTCCCAGCGTAGCGGACGCATGGGGTTCACGAGTTGTTCGAACCGGTCATCGGCCATCAGACGATGATTGACGATCCGTACGGCGCCAATCGATATGATTTCATCACCGCCCCGGGGATCGAGCCCGGTCGTTTCCGTGTCGAAAACGGTATAGGTCAATTCCGTCAGCAGACAATTGTCGATCGCGGGATCCTGTCCGGGCTGATTGAACAGATCGAAATCGTAGAATTCCGGTCGACTGTCCGGAATAATGGTGGGTTGGCGGGTCATTTCGAAACTGGCCGGCGGGAGTGCCGGGATAATGATCCGTAACACCGACCATCCATGGGAAGCTCTGGTATAGGGCCAGAATTCTGCATTGTGGAAGCGGATGACTTCACCAAGGGTCAGGGGCAGACCCATTTCGGGCAGACTGAGGACCTTTTCCTCCCAACGACGGATTGTTTCCATACGGATTGGTTTGCCCTGCCAGCGCAGATCAAAATTGATCAGGCCATTGGTTTTCGCCACCCGGCAGCTAAATTCCCGTGTGTCGGATTCGTCACTCAAACGCTGTAGGAGAAATAGAACGGCCAGGGTAAAGGCGAAACTGTCCGTGCTCAACTGCAGGTCTTCGTCATAAATTTCGGGTACGAACTGAAGCTGTAGCAGGTGTTTGGCTTTGACCGCAATCTTCTCCAGCATAGTATCCGCGCGGGTTTCGATCAAAGGCCAGGGCGATCGCGGGCGGCTGCGATGCTTGCGGGAATGTTGACTGAGAATTTTTCCGATTTTAAGGGATTCGTAATAGATAATGCGATTGAATTCCTGAACTTTGTCCGGTGACATATCCGGGAATTCCATCATCGTTTCCACGGCGGCATGCAACCCTGCCAGCGCGGCGCGAATCCCGCCGCTCATCGACTGCAGCAAGAGGTCGGTCCGACTGTCGCTTTCCATCTGGGTGGAGATGTCCGAAAAAATGAGAATAAATCCGGTAAACTGCCGTTCATGGGTCAGCACCGGTACCATTTCGGTGCGTAGGTGGCGGCCGTCCTTGGCGACCACGACAAAATAGGAAGCCACGGTGGCGGCGCCCGATTCGAGCTTCTCATTGATCTCATCCAGGGCATGTGAAATCAGATTGCGGTCGATAATTTCAAAAACCGACCGGCCCAGGCCAAAAAACGGATATGGTTCTTGGCGCCGGGGGTAGGAGGCGGCTGTTTCACCAGACGGGGTTTCTTTTTTGGCCGTAAAGAATCGTTTGGTTTGTTTGTTGTAGAAGAGTATTTGACCGTCGCGATTGCATATCAGTACCCCTTCGGGTAATTCCGACATGATGACCGCCAGGATGTTCTTTTCTTTCTCCAGCTCTGATTTGGCATCCGTTACACGAGAAGAGATATTGCATTCGAGCGCCTGATAGTGATTGGCGTTTTCGTTGATGGCGTCGATGACGAGGTTGACCAGTTTGCTGCCTTCGCGTTTGATGCGGTGGCTAGAATTGACGGTATGGATGATTTCGATTTCTTCAGGGAGCCGGTTCAGGGGGAGGATATAGCTGTGAAAGATGGCGTCCAGGCCAAATCCAATCGTTGCCATCAAGAGGATCAGGGTGATAAAAAGGTAGATAAAATGGCTTTTGGCGATGGCGATCAGAGTGGCCTGCTGATCTGGAAGAAGTTGCTGCCAGAAGAAAAGAGCGATCGTGATGAAGATCAGCAGGGTCAAAAAAAAGGAGACCCCGGCAAACCACCAGAATTTATTGGTAGGATCCATCAGCGACTTCCAATATCTTTCTGACGTGATCCATGATTTCGGAATTGGAAAACGGCTTGGTGATATACCCGTCCGCCCCGGAGGCGAGTCCTTTGGCGATATCCATGTCACGGGCCATGGCGGAGACAAAAAGGATTCGTGTCTTTGCCAAATGGGGCGAATTACGAATGGTATGACAGATTTCGAAACCATCCGGGTTTGAAATCATGGCTTCAAGCAGGATGAGATCGGGTTTGAAATCAGCGACGGCTTGCAGGGTTTCTTCGCCGCTGGTGGCGGATTGCACCGCGTATCCGCTTTTTTCCATCAGGTAGCGTAGCGGAATCGTGGTTCCCTGTTCGTTGTCCGCAATGAGGATGCGGCCCAGTGGTGGGGATCCTGCGTCAGATCGATCCGCGGCCATAAGGAACCCTGTGGGTCACTAAATCAACCCGAAAGAGGCTGTGCCGGTGCTGGTTCCGTGAACCGATTCGGGACCGGCGGTGCCCCGGAACGGCGTTTTAAACGCCGGCCGCACGGCGATGCGTGCCGCCGGCGCTTAAGATTGCCTGGTGCATTGGTGCTCCGGACCGCTCAGAGCAGGGTCCGGAAGGGGTATAGCGCTTGGGAACACGGGGCGGGGAAGCCCGCCGGCCCAGAAGACCGGCGGACGTCATTTTTTATCGCCCCGCGTGGACAAGGCCGGGCGGTTCTCTATCCAAAGACACCCATGCCGAACAACGCTGTCCAGATGATGGAGAAGCCTACCAGGATGATCATCCACATATCTTCTTTTTTCATGGTGCACTCTCCTTCAGCGATCATAGCGATGCTACAATCGCAGATAAAGGTTTTGCTGTATCAAGCCTCCTTGACCACGGTCATGGTTTCCACCTCGGCCCGCTGAATCTGAGTTTCGTTGGTGGTGGACATTTCGGCCTTGAAGCACAGCGCCCACATCATGACGATGCCGAGGATCCACCAGACGATCTGCCAGGACCACAGGCTCGGGAAACCGCTGATGGAAAAGGCCGTGTTGCCCCAGATACAGGCCGGCCCGATGGCAAAGAAGTACCAAACCGGGGTGGCGACCTTCATGACCTTGCGCCAGGCTTTGCCCGACTCAGAGGGTTCATCGATACTGTCGAGGAAGGTGCGCACTTCCTGCTGACGCTGGATCGTCTCCTCGTTGTCCTTGATACCGACACCGCGGCAGATAAAGGCCATAACCGATGCCGTGAACAGGCCCCAGAATGCACAGTGCATGGACAGCGGGTTGGGGAAGATTTTGTAGGTCACGGCCACGGCGATCATACCCGAGAAGATACCGACCACGGCACCAACCGCCGGGAAGCGGAAACCCCAGATGACGCCGGCCAGCAGCAGGTACATCAGGAAGCCGAAGGCGGTTGCCAGGGCCCCCAGGATAACCAGCGCCGCTTTGGATGTCAGACCGACCGCCAGGGCGGCGATGGTCAGAACGGTAGCCATCAAACGGTTGACCCAGATTTGCTCCGCATGGGTGGCTTCCTGCTTTTTAATATAGCGCCAGTAAACATCGCGCAGCAGAATGGAACCACCGGTGCCGATGTAAGGCGCGGCCGTGGAGTGAATGGCCGCGATGGCGCCCATGAAGACGACACCCAACATGACGGGCGGCAGGAATTCTTTCATCAGGGTCGGCACGACCGTGGCCTGGTTGACGTCGACAAAGGCCGGGTTGCCGGCCACTTGGAGAACCTTGGCGCCCATGCCTTGGAAGGCGGTGAAGAAGAACAGGGCGAAGCCGACCACGAAGGTGGACATGAAAGCCTGTTGCCAGGCCAGGGGTTTCGGGGACTTGATCCCGAAGGTCCACATGGTGAAGGCCGGGGAGGACTGAATCCCCATGAGGGCGAACATGTAGGTCAGAATCATCACCGATGTCCAGCCGCCGCCCAGACCGAAGTTGATTACCTTGGGCACTTCCAGGAACTTCGGGTCGAGGGCCTTGATCGAGGTGGAAAAGGCTTTCCAACCGCCGAATTCCGGAGCGCGCATAACGAAGAAGCCCAGGATAATAATACCGCCCACCAGCAGGACGAACTGGATAACACCCACCCAGGTGGAGGCTTTCAGGCCACCGGTGCAGACATAGAACCAGACGATGAAGGCCAGAAAGATACACCCGTAGGCGGTGGGAACGCCGGCGATGACGTTGAAGAGCGCCCCGGCCGCCATCAGCTGCACGGCGGAGTAGAAAATGGAGTAGAGTACCGCCACAGCGACGACTAGCCAGCGCAGGGTTTCGTTGTTATAATAATAGGCATACATATCGCCCGGGGTGATAAACCCGTAGCGCTTGCCCATGAGCCAGGTGCGTTTAGAGAAAAACGTACCGGTGATGGGAATCGTCAGTACGTAAAAGGATGCAAACGCATAGGCTAAGCCGTCACGCCAGATCAGGCCGGGATGACCGATAAAGGTCCATCCGCTGAACGACGCGGCAGTGGCGGCGAGAAGAAACGCGAAAAAGGGAATGGACCGGCCCGCAATTGCATAGCCGGAGGATGTTTTCTCGGTAAAATACCCTTTGAGCCCCCAGTAGAAGCAATAGACGATATACAGGCCAAGGAATACGTAGACCCAGATTGTACTTGATTCCATACCTTACCTCCAATGGTTTCCTCATATGCCACTTCCGGTTGACATTTGTCACCAGGCAATCGGCATAAGCGTTAGAAGCTATTTAATCGACCTGAAGAGGGATTCACCTCCTTTCTGATGCCTTCATTTCACCTGTTTCGACCCGGCACTTTAGGCTGCCCGGCCTGAGGCTGGCTGGCATCGGGTAGAAGGATCGCCTGCACTTTCTTGTGGCGCTGCGATCCTCGGGTCTGTGTCTTTTCTTCCAGCACATCCTGGCAGAGGCCTGGAAGACGCCAACCGGAGAGAAGGGCCAAGATCTATCCCCAGAAGTCCGGGTGGCAGAAATCCCCGGCGGCCGGCGAACAGCCGCCGGAGAAAATCGTCCGTTATTCCTGCACCTGTTTCCGGATCGTTTC
>JASFFM010000039.1:0-17590 GCA_050124295.1 Desulfobacterales bacterium
TCATAACCAAAGCGAAACGAATCGCCCACTTAGAGGCACATCTCGCCGATTTGCAGGAAGAAGTGAAAGCTGTGAAGGAGCATATTGCTGAGATCAAGAAACAAAAATAGCGCGCTTGTGATCGGACAACATTCATTTCCAAAGACGGACTGGTAAATCGGTCCGTCTTGTCTATTAGCTGGCGGTTCTCTAATGACCCGATGAAGGTGTCGATCCTGACCTAAAATGGTCCAAAAATCAGAGTGAAAAGTGTACCACCCCATTGGGTTTTGAAATCAGTGATAGGTTTCTCCAGAAAGGAGGTGCCTGCCACGTCACAGTAGAGGTGTTCACGGGCATGCAGCCATTGCATCGGCCAGGGCACAGCATGCCTTGGCGTGCCGGGAAGCGGAACACTCACCGCCATGCGGTTTTAACAATAGATCGTCGCGAAAACGTCACCCCTCCTTTGGACACCTTCAATGAGCTGCACTTCCAATCGGCCTCATAAAAGCACGCATAAGTGATTTTAATGCCAAAAGCAGATCCATACGCGTGGAATCTGAATTCATTCTGCAAAAACAATTCATGCCCACACAAAACACATGACCGCGAAACGATCTGACAATATGATCAATCGAAAGAAAACTGCGCGAGATTGAACAGAATTTCCGGTCATGGGATAACCTGCACGCCTGATTGCATCGGCAAGGATTTCATCCCCCGGGCAGAAAATTTCATCGCGGTTGGCACAGTTTTCATCGCAAACGGCACGTTTCAGATTCAATACGGATTGACAGATAAAAAAGATTCGGATAAAAAGTTCGTATACGAAGGAATAGACCATGATCCACCACCAAAAACCATTGCCGGATTGCACCATCTTCCTGCTGGCCAAGGCCTATCAGAAAGCCCACGGGGACTTCAAAGAGGTTCTCAAGCCCTATGGCTTGACCAACCTCCAGCATCTCGTTTTAGAGGGGCTCTGGTACCAGGAAGGGCAGACCGCGGCCGAGCTGGGCAAGATGCTCGTGCTGGACAAGGCCACGTTGTCCGGCGTCCTGGATCGCATGCACGAAAATGGATGGATCGAGAAACGGCGCGACCTGGACGACCGGCGGGTGGTGCGGCTGTTTCCTTCCGCCAAGGCCGAGGAACTCAAGACCGAACTGATTACCCTGCGCCGCGAGGCCAACGCCGCGCTTTTGGCCGATTTCAACTTAGAGGAGCAGGTGCTGCTGAAGCGCATGCTAAAAGATCTGATGACCGTGTGACGGTCTCGCAAAAAGTCCGATATCGGCGTTACGCTTCATCCCTCGTCATTGCAGCGTACAATAAGTACGCTTCATTCCTCGGGCTTCGCAAGCCTTGATCTCGGACATTTTACGAGACCGTTAAAGTTAGTATACATACAAAGATTAAACACCAAATATATGACTTTTTACGACTTTATCAGTGGACGCTTTCAAAAGGAGATGACCGATCATGCTGTTCCACCCTATGAATGAGAGTTTCGAAAACCTGGATTCCCGATCGCGGGAGATCATGCAGAAGACGATCGATTTCTTCGAGGCCAAAGGCAAGGCCGGGATCAAGGAGGACGACCACGAACGGCGCTGGTATGCGGACTTTATCGAGTTCGTTAAGGACAACCGCATATTTGCGACCCTGCTGACGCCCTCGGCCTACAGCGACGATCCGGATGCCCGCTGGGATACCTACCGCAACTGCTTCTTCAACGAGATCCTGGGGTTTTACGGGCTGGCCTACTGGTACACCTGGCAGGTGACCATCCTGGGTCTGGGGCCGATCTGGATGAGTGCCAACGAAGCCATCAAGAAACGGACGGCAGGCCTTTTGGAAGACGGCGGCATTTTCGGTTTCGGCCTGTCGGAAAAAGCCCACGGGGCGGACCTGTATTCCTCGGAAATGGCGCTGACACCCCTCGGGGAAGGGCGGTATGTGGCCGACGGCGGGAAATACTATATCGGCAACGGCAACGAGGCGGCTTTGTTGTCCACCTTCGGCAAGAACTCGGATGACGGGTCCTATGTGTGGTTCGCTGTGGAAACCGGCCATCCCAACTACGAGCTTGTCAAAAACATCGTCGACTCCCAGATGTACGTGGCCGAATACGCCCTGAGTGGTTACCCGATCTCGGAGGATGAAATTCTCTCCACCGGAGACGCGGCCTGGGATGCGGCGCTCAACACGGTCAACGTGGGCAAGTTCAACCTTGGCTGGGCCTCCATCGGGATCTGCACCCATGCCTTCTATGAAGCCATCAACCACGCGGCCCACCGCAATCTCTACGGGAAATACGTCACCGAATTTCCCCATATCCAGCAGATGTTCACCGACGCCTACACCCGCCTGGCAGCCATGCGGATCTTCTCGGCGCGCGCCATCGATTATATGCGCTCGGCCTCCCCGGAGGACCGCCGCTATCTGCTCTTCAATCCCATGGTCAAGATGAAGGTCACCACCCAGGGCGAGGAGGTGATCAATCTGCTCTGGGACATTATCGCCGCCCGCGGTTTCGAGAAGGATATGTACTTCGAGATGGCCGCCCGCGACATCCGGGCCTTGCCCAAACTGGAGGGCACGGTACACGTCAACATGGCCCTGATCGTCAAGTTCATGGCCAACTATCTTTTCAACCCCGGGGCCTTCCCCGAAATACCGCAACGCACCGATGCGACCCACGACACCTTTCTCTTCGATCAGGGGCCTACCCGGGGGCTGGGCAAGATCCAGTTTCACGACTACATGGCGGCCTACAACAGCGTGGACCTGCCCAACGTAAATATCTTCAAGGAACAGATCGAAGCCCTCAAAACGCTCCTCATGACCTCCCCGCCCAGCAAGGAGCAGACCCGCGACATCGATTTTCTACTCTGCCTGGGCGAGCTCATGACCCTGGTGGCCTACGGCCAGCTGATCATCGAAAAGCAGAACATGGACGGGCGTTCCGACGACCTGCTGGAACAAATTTTCGATTTCATGGTGCGCGACTTTTCCAAATTCGCCTTGCAGCTCTATTCCAAGACCAGCAGCACGGCGTCCCAGATGGACGGTGCCCTTAAGATGATCAAAAAACCCGTGGTGGATGAAGCGCGGTTCCAACGGGTCTGGCAGAAGGCGGTCCTGGCCCTGACCGATAGCTACGAGATGAACCCCTGAGGTGCGCAAACGCGAACCCCTTTCTCCGGCCGTCCGTCGCAACCAAGGCGACGAGCGGCCTTTTTTTATCCGCCCCATCGAAACCCATCCCTCCAAACCAAAGCATGCCCAACCCCATCACGATCCCTTTGCCCCCCCAAACGCCCGGGGAGGCCTTTCCAATGTAAAGTTTCCCTCACTAAGGATCGATAAAGCCCATTCAGGCCTCTCGATGCCCACCGCCGGGTGGCACGGGGCATGCTCAAAGGATTGGCCCGATCAATAAATCCCCCCGCCTGACGTGACGCTCACGGCCGCGGTAGTGCCGGTGACAGATTCCAAGCGCCAACCATGGTTGAGGAGGATGCATGCGTTGAATTCCAAAGAGGGACCATCACATCGGATGGGACCGACGGCTCTCAGCGAGAAGGCGAGACGAATATTGTCACGCAGACCACGCGCTGAAGCGCGTCGACGGCGACCTTGGGCGATATGGCTTGCCGCAGTGACCGCAACCATCATGCGCCTGACGCGCCAAGGTGGGACGGCGGTGGTCGAATCGCCAAACCGACCAGCTGAAAAGAAGCGCATGCCAATAAATAGCGTACGGCACTGCATGACACCGGAATGGCCCCACCAGCAAAGCCCTGGTCAGGGGGCAGGGCGCCTCGGGTCCCCAGGGGGCCAACGCCATCGCGGTCCGGAGAGGCGGGATCGGGATCGGGATATCGAACTGACCGCCGAATGCCAAGCGCAGCGTTATTATTTCAAGCTCTATCTCACGGTCGGGTTGCCCATCGTGGTCGCTTTTCTGGTCCGCAACCTTTATACCGGTCAGGTCGTTATATCCCTTCTGCTGGGGCTGTGGCTGGCCCTGTCCATCCTGGCCTGGATTGCTTTTTCAAAAATCATGGACACAGGCCCGTGCGGCGACGCTTCACCGTGCGTTTCACATATCCCTGGTCGTCTTGTACGCCCTTTTTCTCGTCTACACCGTCGGTCTCAAGGATGACATCAGCCGTTTGCCCTGGCTATGCCTGATTCCATTGGCCAGTTTGTTTATTTCGGGCAGAAAAGCCGGATGGATCGGATTTTTTCTCGTCTACCTCGGGGTAATCTTGTGCGATTTTTTATCACCGGCCACCGACGGGGTCGATATTCCGGCCTTGAAACTGCGCATTTACCTTTCGGTTCTCATGCTTACCTATATCGCCTTCTCCCTCGAGCGGGTCCACCGGAACCTCTACCTCAAGGTGCAGAAAAAAAACACCCGCCTACAGGAATCGGAAGCCAGCCTTCGTTGGGCCTAAAATGAGCTGAGCGAAGAGATTGAAGCGCGAAAAAAAGTGGAAAACGACTTAAAGCAAAGCGAAGAGAAATTCATCTGTCTTTTTGATACCAGTCCCGTGCTGACATCCCTGGCCACCGTTGCGGATGGGCAACTTCTTGAGGCCAACCAGGTCTTTTACGATGTCACCGGTTTCAGCAGGGAGGAGGTGATCGGTAAGCGATCGCGCGACTTTGGTTTGTGGGTCGATCACCGGGAGCGGGTCAAGGCCATTGCAACCTTATCCCCTAAGAAGCATCTGGATGCCTATCCCGTCCGCCTGCGCAGGAAAAACGGCGCCATGCGGCGCTTCCCGTGGTCGGCCCATGTGGTGGATAGTATTGGGGAACCATCGCGTGCCACATCCGGGTCAAACCAGCAATCCCCCGCCAAGAAAATGCCTTCCGGAAGTCATCGCCCCCTGCATCCTGGTCGAGAATGATGATTCCGCCGGCTGTGGCAAGCATTTTTCTTCGCTGTCCCCGGATAATGATCTGCGGCGGGTGCAAATCCCTTTTACTTTAGGATCTGTTCGTAAATCCGCATGAAATTCCCCCCCAGGATTTTCAGGATATCCTCATCCGCGTATCCCCGTTGGATCAGTCCGGCGGTGAAATCCTTTAACCGGTGATGACCGGCCAGGACATCGTAGGTTTGCAGGGCATGGGGAAGGGAGAGGTAATCCTTGAACCCGCTGCAGAAGTCGAAACCAATGCCCACATGGGCGACACCGACAAGCTTAACGACATGATCCACATGCGCCAATACGTCTTCGACATTGTGTTGGCGGGCGTTGTTTCCCACGAAGGCGCTGATGGCGTTCATGCCCAAAACGCCTCCCCGCTCGGCCAGGGCCTTGATCTGGTCGTCGGTCAGGTTGCGGGGGGTGTCCATCAGCGCGCGGCAGTTGGAATGGGAGGCGATGACGGGCCCGGCAGCCACCTCCATGACATCCCAGAAGCCGGCCTCGTTGATATGGCTCACGTCCACCAGCATGCCCAACTGGTCGGCTTTCTGAACCAGGGCGCGCCCGAAGTCCGTCAAACCGCAGGTCCGCTCGCGATCCGCGGCGGAAAATGCGCAGCCATCGGCTGCGAAATTGCGCCGGCTCCAGGTCAGTCCCAGACCGCGGACGCCCAAGTCATAAAAAACCCGCAGCAGCTTGAGGTCGTTCTGCAGGGGGTCGGCGCCTTCCAGTGACAGCAGTAATCCCAGGCGACCATTGTGGCCCATGGCGCGAATGTCGTCCAGGCTGCGGCACAGACACACGGAATCCGTCAGACCATCAAGTTCTTCCGCCAGATGGCTGATCTGTCCCAGGGCCTTGCGCAGACCCATTTCAGGCAGGAAATAATTTTCGATAAAAATGGCGCCTACGATCAGGTTGAATCCGCCCTGCCGGAAGCGATCGAGATACTGGGAGGCAATGACGTCTTTTTGGCCGCGATCACGCTGGTTGGCCACATCCCAGGGTAAGTCGAAGTGGGCATCGATGACGAAAGCCTGCTGGTGCAGGTCGGCGACTTTGCGGGTCAATTGGGGATCCATGAGGGCTTCTCCTTGGGGTTACACTTCCAGGCTGAACTCCTCCAGCCGGTCGGCGGCCTGGCGGTTGTACCCCAGGCTGGCAGCGAGCAGTTGACGGGTGTAAGGGTGTTCCGGGCGTTGGTCCCGCAGGGTTTCGATGTCCAGTTCTTCGATGATCGCCCCCCGGTGCATGACGGCGATACGGCGGCACATGTGGGCCACGACGGGCAGATCGTGGCTGACCAGGATATAGGTCAGATTGCGGCGTCGCTGAAGGCTGGTCAGCAGGTTGAGCACCTCGGCCTGCACGGACACATCCAGGGCCGAGGTCGGTTCGTCCAGGAGCAGAATCCGGGGCTCGAGAATCAGGGCCCGGGCCACGGCCACGCGCTGGCGCTGGCCACCGGACAATTGGTGCGGGTAGCGGAAACGGAATTCGGGTCCCAGCCCGACCTCCTGGAGGGCTTTCAGAATGCGGGCCTCCGGACGGCCCAGCCGGTGAATGACAACCGGTTCGGCCAGGATGCGGTCCACGGTGTGGCGCGGATGCAGGGATCCATAGGGGTCCTGGAAGACCATCTGGACCTTCTTGTGAAAAGCCCGGTCGCGGTGCTGCCCCTGGGGCGCGCCGTCGATGGTCAGGGCACCGCGCCAGCGGCGATGAAGTCCGCTGAGCACATTCAAGACCGTGGACTTGCCGGAGCCCGACTCGCCCACGATGCCGAATATCCCCCCCGCCGCGACGTTGAAAGAGACCCCCCGCACCGCCCTTACGGCGCGGGTCCCCTTCCCGAAGGTAACCCTGAGATCTTGGGCCGCAATCATGGGGCACCCTCCTGCCAGGCGGGATCACGTTTGAGGACGGGGAGTTCGGTGACGGGCCGATCAATTTGCGGCAGGCAATTGAGCAGCCCGCGGGTGTAAGGGTGCTTGGCCCGGTGCAGATCGGCGGCGGCACAGACTTCCATGATTCGGCCGGCGTACATGATAATGATGCGATCGCAGAAAGAAGCCACCAGGTTGAGGTCATGGCTGATTAAGATCAGCCCCATGCCACGTTGCTGCACCAGGTCGTCCAGGATGGCCAGCAGCTGGAGCTGAACGGTGACGTCCAGGGCCGAGGTCGGTTCATCCGCGATCAGCAGATCCGGTCCCGGGAGCAGCATCATGGCGATCATAATGCGCTGCCCCATGCCGCCCGAAACTTCGTGCGGGTAGTTGTCATAAACCTGTTCGGGGCGCCGGATGCGCACGGCCTGTAACATCTCGATGGCCTTCTGCCGTGCTTGCGCAGCAGAGGCCCGGGTGTGAATCCGGTAGGCTTCGGCGATTTGCTCGCCCACGGTGATGACGGGATTGAGAGAGTATTTGGGATCCTGCATGACCATGGCGATCCGTCGTCCCCGGATGGCCTGCATCTGTCGGGTTTCGATTTGCCCCAGATCCTTGCCGTCGAACATCAGTCGCTCGGCGGTGACCTCGCCCGGCGGGGGCACCAGGCCCAGCAGCGCGCGGCAGGTGACCGATTTGCCCGATCCCGATTCACCGACAATTCCCAGTTTTTCGCGCCCCATGGCAAAGCTGACCCCGCGCACCGCCGCGACGGTCTCTTTACGGGTCTTGAAGGTCACCCGCAGATCTTTGATATCCAGCAGGGTCGTCATTCAGCGCCCCTCCGCCTTGGGGTCGAGGACATCCCGCAGCCCGTCCCCCAGCAGGTTGAATCCCAGACTGACGACAAAGATGGCGATCCCGGGCATGGCCGCCACCCACCACTGATCGAGCATGAACTTGCGTCCGCTGGAGATCATGGCCCCCCACTCCGGCAGGGGGGGCTGGGCGCCCAGGCCCAGGAACCCGAGACCCGCGGCGGTAAGGATAATGCCGGCCATGTCCAGGGTGACGCGCACGATCAGGGAGGATAGGCACAAGGGCACGATGTGCCCCCCGATTAATCGGCCCGGCCCGGCACCCTGCAGCCGGGCGGCCTTGATGAAATCAGCCTGTCGGATGGTGATCGTCTCTGCCCGGGCGACACGGGCATACGGCGGCCAGGCCGTGATGGCGATGGCGATGATGGCGTTTTCGATTCCGGGTCCCAGGGCCGCCACAAAGGCCAGGGCCAGAATGAGTTTGGGAAAGGCCAGAAAGATATCCGTGACCCGCATCAGCACCGCATCCAGCCAACCACCGGCATAGCCGGCCACGGTGCCGATCAGAAGCCCCACGGGTGCGGCGATGATGGCGACCAGCACAATGACGTAGAGGGTCAGGCGCGACCCGTGAATAATGCGCGCCAGAATATCGCGCCCCAGTTCATCCGTACCCAGCCAGTGGGCGCCGGACATGGGCGCCAGCCGGGCGCTGAGGTCGGGCGCATTGGGCGGGTAGGGGGCGATAATCGGCGCCAGGGCCGCCACGCTCACCAGGAGCACGATGATGACCAGCCCGATCATGGCCAGGCGATTCTGGCGGAAGGTGAGCCAGGCCAGATAGGCCCGGCCCAGGCGCGCCTGACGCCGGGAACGGGGCGCATTCGACAGCAGCCAGGAGCGCAGCCCGGCAGGTTTTGGAAGGCTTGTCGTATCGCTGGGTCGGGCGGTCATCGTGCGCGCGGATCCATAAGTTTATAGAGGACATCGGAGAGCAGATTGATGCCGATGAACACCGCACCGACGACGATGGTGCCGCCCAGCACGGCGTTCATGTCGGCACTGAGCAGGGATTGGGTCAGATAAAAACCCAACCCGGGCCAGGCGAACACCGTTTCCGTGAGCACCGAACCTTCCAGCAGACTGCCGTAACTCAAGGCGATCACGGTAATCAGCGGGATGCGGACATTGCCCAGGGCATGGCGCCAGATCACGGCGCGTTCGCTGACCCCCTTGACCCGCGCCGTGGTGATATACTCCTGGCTGAGCTGTTCCAGCATGAAACTGCGGGTCATGCGGCTGATGTAGGCCAGGCTGAAATAACCGAGAATGGCGGCCGGCAGGGTGATGTGGGCCAGGGCATTGCGGAAAATTTCCCACTCGCCGGCCAGGGCGCTGTCGATCAGAATCACGCCGGTGACGGGATCCAGCAGCCCCTCGTAGAAGACGTCCAGGCGGCCGGGACCCGGGGCCCAGTCCAGGCGGCCGTAGAACAGCAGTAGACCCATAAGGCCCAGCCAGAAGACGGGCACGGAATAGCCGAAGAGTCCCACCACCCGCAGGATTTGGTCCGGCCAGCGCCCCTGGTGCACGGCGGACCAAACTCCCATGGGAATCCCCAGCACAATGCCCAGGAGGGTTGCCGCCGTGGCCAGTTCCAAGGTGGCCGGAAAGACCCGTCCGATATCCCTGATCACCGGATTGGCCGTCAGGATGGAGTTGCCGAAATCGCCCTGCAAGATTTTACTGATATAGACGAAAAATTGTTGATAGAGGGGCAGGTGCAGACCCAATTCGATCCGCACGCGTTCATAGACTTCGGCCGGGGCGCGATCGCCCACCGCGGCCAGAACGGGATCAATGGGGACCACCCGCCCAATGAGAAAGGTGACCAACAGCAGCCCGAGAAAGGTCAGGGCAACCGATGCGACCAGGGTCGACAGCCTGCGGCCGTATTGCCAGGCCAGCTTGCCCCGGAGAGATGTTTGGGCGCCGGATCCCATACCTTATTTGGTGATGCCCCGGTAAAAATTGCTGTCGAAGCTGGGACCGAGGATGAACCCCTTGACATTCGATCGTTCAGCGGCCACCTCGATGTCCTGGAACATGATCACGAAGGGCGAGGTCTGCTGGTGTTCGCGCTGGATCTCCAGGTACATCCGGGCCCGTTTTTGGGGGTCGCTTTCCTTGGCCGCCGCGTCCGTCTTTTTGCTCATCTCTGGAATGTCCCAGGCATTGCGCCAGGCCAGGGGCTTGGCTTTGGCATCGTCGGAATTGTCGATGTTCTTGGCAAAGGTGTCGGCATTGGTGTGGGGATCCTGGTAGTCCGGTCCCCAGCGGCCGATGTAGACTTCGTGGTTGCGGGCCCGGTATTTGGTAAGGGCCTGTTTGCCGTCCATGGGGATAATCTCCAGCTTGACGCCGCCCAGGGCAAAGGTCGACTGGATGGCCTGGGCCATGTCCAGGGTCGGGAAATTATTGCGGGTATCCATGGACAAGGTCAGACCATTGGGATAGCCGGCTTCCGCCAGGAGTTGTTTGGCCTTGGCCGGGTCCAGCTTGAAGGGCTTGTCTTCCAGGGCCCCCAGGAAACCCTTGGGCAGGAAGGCCTGGTGGGGCACCATGCTGCCCTTGAGAATCGTATTGGCAATCCCGTCGTAATCCACGAGGTATTTGAGGGCTTGGCGCACCTGGGGCTTTCGAAGGGCGTCGTGCTTCTGGTTGAGGCCCAGGTAGAAAAGCCCCCCTTTGGGGGAGGAATGAATGCGCACATCGGGATTGCCCTCCAGTCCCCGTATCTGGTCGGGACCGAGATTGCGGGCGATATCGACATCCCCCTTTTCCACCAGCAGGCGCTGGGTGGCCTGCTCGGCAATGTGGCGGATGATCACGCGCTTGAGGGTCGGGGCGCCGTCCCAATAGGTGGTATTGGCATCCAGGATCAGGATTTCGCTGGGTTTCCAGTTGTTGAGCTTGAAGGGACCTGACCCGGCATAGTTCGTGCGCAGCCAGGCATGGCCCAGGTCGCCGTCTTTTTCGTGGGCCATGACCTCTTTTTTATCCACGACCGAGCCCACGGTGGCCGTCAAGCAGTAAAGCACGAACGTCGGCGCGTAGGCCTGATCGGTCTCGATGGTGAGCGTGGCGGGATCGAGCGCCCGGATGCGCTGGCGTACGTTTTGGGCGTCGAAACCGAACTGCCCCAGGATGAAGGCCGGGGATTTGTCGAGAATGACGGTGCGCTGAAGGGAAAAGGCCACGTCCTCGGCGGTCAGGGGGTTGCCTGAGGCAAAGGTGATCCCCTGGCGGATTTTAAAGGTGAAGGTTTTGCCGTCCGGTGCAACCGTCCAGCTTTCGGCCACGATGCCGTAGATTTTGCTGACATCCTCGACGTCGTAGCCGATCAGCCGGTCGTAGGTGTTGCCGGCATACTCGGCCCCGGAAAATTCGAAGATTTCGGCCGGATCGAGGGTGATGATGTCATCGAACTGCCAGGCCATGACAAGGGTGTCGGCCGGAGTGGCAGCATTTAGCGGAGTGACACCCAAAACGACCACCAGAGCCAACACGAATGCAAACCATTTTTTCATGGCAAACCTCCCCAAGCGTAAAGGTTTTCGGTTTCGGTCACCGGGCGCGTCGCGCCGGGCCAGGCGCTAGGGCGCGGTGGCCACAAGAAGGGTATACCCCTATACACCGTCGGGTCCCTCGGATGTCAAGGGCCGATCGAGAGCGGCGGTGATGGCCATATCAAAAGGCCCAATGCGGGCTATCTGAACAAAAAAGAAAGTAACATGTTGAGTTTATGCCATGTTTGACTATTATAGGTATAGCAGACAGCTCCACCCCGGGTTTCACGAATCCCAAGGCTGCGTCGCCAACGCGGTGATTGCCAGGCGCGCGGGGTGGGGCCGGGCGCAAGGCGTGCTGTCGACGGAGGGCGATGTGATGGACCAGGATCAACGCGAGGCATCCCAGGACGAGCGGCAAGAAGAAATCAAGAAAACCCCTGATATGGGCGGACGGCGCAAGAAAGCCGACCGGCGTCAGCGGACGACGGCCGGCACATTTCCCGAGCGCCGCTGGCTGCGCCATCGGCGTGGCGGCGGTGATCGCCGGAGCTTCCCGTTTTTCAGCCCCCGTCGGAACCGGGAGCGCCGCAATGCCTTCCGGGATTCGGACCCCGAAGAGAAAGCATGAGATCCCAGGCCGGGTCCTTGACGCGGCCTTAGCCGCGGACCGCCAGGCACAAGCCGTCATATTCGGGTGAATGCGCCGGCCAAAAACCGTACAGATGGACACTGCGCCAGGCGGGGTCTTCGTGAATGGCGCGGTTGAAGGGTGCGGCATCCGCAAAACCCACATTGTCCGCCACCAGCAGAGCACCCCTGTGGGCCACCCGGCCACAGAGGGGCAGCATGGCCAGATAATCTTCCTTTTCAATATCCATGAAAATCAGATCAAACCGCTCCTGGGTCTGGGACAGTTCTTGGGCGGCGTCGACACATTTTACTTCCGCCCATTGGGCCAGTCCGGCCTCAGCCAGGTTGGCGGCGGCACGACGGGCCAGGGCCGTATCCCTTTCCAGCGCAGTCAACCGGCCGTCGCTGGCGGCACAGGCCTGGGCCAGGAAGATGGCTGAATAGCCGGTGGCCGCGCCCAACTCCATAATGTGCCGAGCCCCTTTGACGACGGCCAGCACATAGAGCAATTCGCCCACCATCGGACCCACGATGGGAATATCTTCCCGGCGGGCTTCCGCTTCCAGCGCTTCCAGGAGTGCGCTGCGATGAGGCAGCAAGCGGCGAAAGTAGTCTTCCGGCTGGGGGATCATTTGCGACAAGGGTCTTCCTCCTTTGTAGGTCCAGGCGTGGCGGCACCTGGAAGTTCTCCTCAGGGCTCCCCGGTGGCGGCGTCGGGGGGGGTGAACGCCGGCCTTGCCCCGCACCGGAAGAGGGCCTCTATTTCTGACAGACCGGGCAGATGTGGGTGCTGCGTTGGGCGACCATGAGGCGATCGATCATCGTCCGGCAGCGGGGACAGGCTTGCCCCGTGCGGCGAAAGACGCTTAGTTGGTCGCGGTTCCGTCCGCGGTTGCCGGAGACGGAATAAAAGGTCGTCGCGCCGGTGCCCAAGGTCGTGCCCATGTTTTGCAGCCCTTTGCGCAAGACCTTGCGAATGGCCCGGTGCAGGCGGCGGACGTCCGCGGTCGCCAACGTGTTCGAGCGCCGGGTGGGGTGCAAGCCGGCCTGCCAGAGGGCTTCGTCGACGTAGATATTACCCAATCCGGCCACGAAATGCTGATCCAGCAAGAGCGGTTTGAGCTGCCGGCGATGCGCTTTCAAGCGGGTTTCGAGGCAACGGGCCGTGAAGCTCCGCGACAAGGGTTCCGGTCCCAGACGGGCCAGCAGACCGTTGTCGCCGGGGAGGTAGAAGCGCCCAAATTTGCGGGTATCCTGAAAACGCAGTTGCCGTCGATCGCCGAAGGTAAGGGCAAGGTGATCGTGCCTGCCATATGCGGTTTGCGCGGCGACCAGATGAAAGCGGCCGGTCATGCGCAGATGGGTCAACATTTGCATATCCTCGTCCAGACGCCAGACAATAAACTTGGCCCGCCGTTGGATATTCTCGATGCGGCGTCCCTTGAGCTTGCGACGGAAACGTTCGGGCGTCATGCCGGCGATGCTGCCCGGCCAGCGGACATGAACGTTGGCAATGGTCTGGCCCACGAGTCCCGCGGCGATCAGATCATTAACGACGGTTTGTACTTCAGGCAACTCCGGCACGCTGTCCACCGTGATGGGGTAGAGAAGTAATGTGGCTTGAAGGTCACGCAGGCTTGAAAATAGCGAAAACCATCTGGACATCAATGAGGTCAAGCTAATGCCGCAACGGCGGTGGTCAAGGACTGACCTTGGCCGGGAGGACCGATCGCCCGCAATAAGCCCGGCCCACGGCGTGGACGGGTTTATCCTAATGCGACCCGGATGAGGGAGACGATCGTTATCGTCAGGCCCAGAAGATCAAAATTGTCGATGGTGCGCTGCATGATGCCCATATCCCCGTTGGTGGTCATTTGGAAGGGTCAATCAATGCTGTAGCAAATCTCATGCCTCGGGCTTGGACCGGTCTTCAGCGCTTCCAAAGAAGGCCCCCTAGCTGGCCCCCAAACCCATTCAACACCCGCATGGCCATGGTGACAAAACATGCCCATGCCGACCTATGACGGACTTATGGGCCCTTTCCGGCCGGCCGGTGCCTTGGCCGCGGATACGAGCGGCGGTTTGGGCAAGGGCGCCCACCCGAATTGGGCTTGGTTCTCCTCCGGGTTCGAAGGGGGGATTTTCTTACGCATAGTTGAGAAGTATTTTTCCCAGTCGGGGAGGCGCTGGCCTTCGATCGAAGGGTGTTCGGGACAAGGCCCCCGGGGCAGCTGGCCATCATGGCGCGGGGTGCCGTTCGCGACGGCAGGGGCGTGTATTCCTTGACAGTCCTGGCTCGGATTCGGTATCCGGATGACGGCCCCGCGGTGTTTTTCCGCAAACAATGCCGTCGCCTTTGCGATCATACGCCGCAGGATCCGTGGGATGGTGTGGTCGTGATGGAAAGAAAATAGAGGGCGAGCCGGCACCCCGTCGGCATATCCGGCCGATGCCGGCTCAACCCGAAGATTGCATAAAAATATTGAGGCCCACTTGCTTTGCAGTATTGGTTGCGTGTCTTAACCCAAAGTTGCGGCCAATGTGTCCGACAACCCACTGTGAGCGGCGAACTTCAGAACGAAGCGCATTAAATTTTCCACCTGGCGGGCAAACCCGCGGCATCCCTTTGCGGCGTCATCAGGCGCCTGCGGTGGCATGCGTAGCGCAGCGCGCCGGAAGGCCTTGTCAATGACGGTCTGGCGCGCATGAAATATCCAGCCTGCGGCTCTGCGCAGGCCCTCCCCCCAGCGATTGGATCCCCCCAAAAAATTACCCCGCCCGTCAAAGCCGGCAGATGACGGGCGGGGTAGAAGAACACGCGGAGAGGTTTGGGCGTATCCTTCAGGAGGGCTGTTTGGGTTTATCCCTCGGATAAAGATTTGCTTTTTGGTGGCTGCGGCGATTCAGGCCCCCAGCACAAATCACTTTTTTGCACAATCAGTGCCATCGATGGTCGCCTGTCGCGAGGCTTCAGACCAAGGGTTAATGAACATAAAAACGATATATTATCAATTGGTTAAATCGACTGCTGCGCGTGGTGCGATGGGCGGCTAGAGAGCATCTGTATATGATGTTGACATATTGGGAATAATGCTGCAAACATCATTGACAGGCAATGGGCACATATCCCCATAGCGTGACGTGGACTGAATCCTGCGAGGACTGTTATGCCATCCCCCTTATCCGAGGAATCCTTCTCCGGTCATGAATTGGCACTTTTGCATGATGTGTCGGCATCGATCCAGGCCTATACCAATCTAAACGATCTCCTGCGGCGGATCCTGAAGAAGATCAAAATCGCCTTTGCGATCGAAGGGGCTTCCATTGCCCTGCACGATCCGGAAGCGCGGGAATTTTTCTTTATACACACGGTGGAGGGGGAAACACACCCAGCGAAGGAAGACGCTTCTCCGATGCGTTTTCCGGATGACTTTGGCGTGGCCGGTTGGGTTTTTCGCGAAAACCGCTCGGTGATTATCAAGGATGTTAAGCATGACGAGCGATTTGCGGAGACCTTGAATCTGCAACAGAGAATTAAAACCCGTTCCATGATCTGTACGCCCTTGAATACCCGCAAGAAGCGTATCGGTGTCTTGTACGCCCTCAATAAAACCGAGGGCACCTTTAGTGAACACGAGTCACACCTGCTGGAGGTTTTGGCCGGACCGATCGCCATATCGATCGACAATGCCCGTCTGTACGGCGAATTGAAGCAACATGCCGACCAACTGGAATCGGAAAACATCCGCTTAAAGGCCGAAGTCCAGAATCGTTTCAATCTTCACGGGGTGATCGGGTCGTGTGCGGCCATGGAAAATGTGTTCAACCTGGTCGCCAAAGTCATCGACAACACGACCTCCGTGCTGATCCAGGGGGAAACCGGTACCGGTAAAGAAATGATTGCCCGCGTCATCCATTACAGTGGTCCGCTGCGCGACAAACCGTTTGTCGCCGAGAACTGCGGCGCCTTGGCGGAAAACCTTCTGGAAAGTGAACTCTTCGGTCATGTAAAGGGCGCTTTCACCGGTGCCGTATCCGACAAGAAGGGGCTTTTCGAGATGGCTGAAGGCGGAACCGTATTTTTAGATGAGATCGCCGACATGCCCCCCGCCATGCAGATTAAGCTTTTGCGCGTTCTGCAAGAAGGCCAGGTTCGACCCGTTGGCGGGTCTGACATCATCAATGTCAACTTCCGGTTGATTGCATCTTCCAATCGCGATCTCTACCAGGAAGTCAGCAAGGGCCGTTTCCGGGACGATCTTTTTTATCGCATTCAAGTCTTCCCCATCATCCTGCCGCCGTTGCGGGAGCGTCGCGAAGACATTCCCCTGCTGGTGGCCCATTTCCTCGATAAATGCGCCCAGAAGTTCGATATGCCCATCGGCCGCGTCAAACCGACGGCCATGGAAATGCTGGCGCGTTTCGATTGGCCGGGCAATATTCGCGAGTTGGAAAATGAAATCGAACGGGCGGTTTGTCTCGCCGGGGCGCAGAAAGACATCGGTGTCGACTGCTTGTCGGAAAAGATCACCGCCGTGTCCAAGGATGAACCTCTGGAGACGCTTGCGGAAGCCACACTGCAGGAAAACGTCTCGCGACTGGAAAAGCGAATGATCATCGACGCCTTGCGTAAAACGGGCGGCAACCGGTCCCAGGCATCCCGTAAACTGGGGTTGACGCGACAGGGGCTTCTCAACAAAATCGGTCGTTACAAGGTAGAACTGTAGTTCATTTGCGACCTGCCGCCCGCCAGGGGGCCGAGGCGGCGGTTATCGAGAAGCGATGGCGCCCGGTGGCCCCTTAAACCCGATCAGAAATACCGCTTTGGCGGCATCCGGCACCTGATTTGATGCCCTAACGGCACGCTGCCTGAAAAATCGCTCCAGCCCGAACATTTCATGACAATAGTGATGCCAACGTGCTTGGATGCATTGGTTCCCTGTCCTAACGGGAGGTTGCGCTCAATGTGTCCGCTAACCCCTGGAAAGCGGCGCATGTCAGAACGCAGCGCCTACCCTGTTCACCCGGCGGGCAAGCCTGGGGCATGCCTTTGCGGCGATAGCAGGCGCTGGCGGTGGCATGCCTACCGCGGCGCTCCGGATGGCCTGGCAAAGGGAAGCCTCCAACTTGTAACATGTTCGGGCTGATATGGTGGGCAACGTCTTCTAATGTCAACCACCTGGTGTCGAATGGGATTTGGCTGTTGGAAAGAGGGCTCCTATGGTCGACAAACTGACGATCGGCAATATTTCTTCACAACCGGGAACGATTCAGTATGGTCACTGGGAAGCCCTGACGCATCCCACGGGTCATATGGAGATTTTTCCGGTTATTCTGGCCCAGGGATCTTCGCCCGGCCCTTGTCTTTGGTTGACCGCGGGGATTCACGGGTCCGAGCAGGCGGGTCCCCTGACGATTTATCGTCTGATAACGGAAGAACTTGTGCAGGCGCTAAAGGGCACCATCGTGGCGATGCCGGCCTTGAATCCGGCCGGACTGCGCACCATGCAGCGAGACCCCTACCATGTCGGCGAGGATCCCAACCGGCTCTGGCCGGAGAAGAAAATAGCGCCGGACGACGATCCCGATCTTGATCCGCCATCTTCCCTGGAGCGCTCCTATCAACGCTTATATGAGGAAATTGTCGCTTCGGCCGATTACTTTATTGACTTTCATAACGCCTGGATCGGCTCCCTTTCATTTGCCCTGCGGGACCGCATCCTCTACCAGCCAGACGACGC
>JASFFM010000040.1:0-17281 GCA_050124295.1 Desulfobacterales bacterium
ACAGATACCCACCCGCGACGATCTGGAAAAAATGGCCGGCGTCCTGGGAGTCCCCGTCTCCGCCCTGGACCCCGCCAGCACCAGTGCCAAGCCTGCCGCTGAAGTCGGTGGAGACGGTCTCTTCATCTATCGCCAGGTGCTGGACCTGGTGCCCGGAGCGGACGTCTATCTCGAAATGCTCAACAAGGCCGTTCGCCTGGATGACCGTGAGCTCATCGCCCATATTGGGGAAAAACTTGCCGGGTTGTTTGCAACGTTGAACCAGGAGAGCCTTTCAGCGACCAAGGCATCCTGATGAGGAGGAGGAGATGCCCGAGCGCGTCGAGACCTTTTGTCAGACCACCGACCTATACCTGGAAATGCTGCGTGAAGCCCAGAGGGTCGAAGACAAAAAACTCGTGGGTTTGATTCGCCATCGCCTGAAGCATGCCGGCCGCCCCCCCGTGCTGACGACCACCGGCTGTGAAATTATCAGCTTTCCCCGCCTTACGTATTCCCCCATGCCGGTGCCGACCGAGGATCTGCCGTTTTGGCCGCGATTTGGCTTCGGACAGATCGCCGCTTTCGGCGCGATCTATTTTCTGCTTATTTCCTGCCATGCCTACTTTGTCTAGCCCGCCTCAAGCCCCGCTCTATCCATAATCGCGCGGGTCGCTTATCATTGAGAATAGATTAAGGGCGCATCCCTGGGCCGGTTTTCCAAAAGACGGCCGCACGGCGCGCGCCCCCGCGCGACCCACCACAAGCTTGGCGTAGACCGCGCTGAGGAAGCCCTTCGCTCGTGGCCATATCAGCTTTTTGGGGAATCGGACCCCTTGCAGGCCCGGCCGGCGCTCGGGCAGGGCTGCGAGCGGAAGCGCGACCTCCTGGGACGGTGTTCGTGTTTGGATGCATTGGTTGCGTCTCTTAACGGATGGCTGCGGCCAATGTGTCTGGGCACCCTTGGTGGGCGGCGCATTGCAGAACGCAGCGCCCACCCTCTTCACCCGGCGGGCAAGTCCGCAGCATCCCTTTGCGGCTCTATCCGGCGCTTGCGGTGGCCTGCCTACCGCGGCGCACCGGGAGGCCTTGTACGGGAGGCCTCCAAGGCGGGCCATACGGGCTACTCCTCTTTTTTACCACTATTTTACTCAAATATACATTTATTCCTTGACAAATTGTACAAATAGAGATTTATTAAGGACAAATGTCCCAATCGGGGGCCGGGACAACAGCCGGGAGAGGTTTGGGGGTCATTTCGACCCAGGATGGTTGCAACTTTCCCGGTTGAACCAGGGCATCAACCCCCCGGTCGCAGCGGACGGGGTCCCTCGCGACCGGGTGAGGCAGCTATTCCTTCCACCCCGGCCGTGGGCCCCTTGCACCCAAGGGCCGGGCAGCCAGAAAGGGGGATCCGATGAGCGGAACAACCTGGGTTTACATCATGCTGGGGATTTACATCGTTTATTGTTTTTACTGGGGGCTGAGGGGTTATTTCACGGAAAAGACCTCATCGGGCTACGCCATCGCGGGGCGGTCGATCCCGTTTTTTGCCTTCCTGCTGGCGTCCACCGCCGCCTCGTTCAGCGGCTGGACCTTCGTTTCCCACCCGGGGGCGATCTACCTGTCGGGGCTGGCCTATGCCTTTGCCTCGTTCTATGTCTTGACGATTCCCATTACGGGGGCCTTTTTCGGCAAACGCACCTGGCTGATGGGCAAACGCTACGGTTTCGTCACCCCGGGCGACATGTATGCCTACTACTACAACAATGAGGTCGTGCGTTTCTTGGTGGTGGCGACCGCCTTTCTCTACGCAACCTTTTACTCCGCCCTGCAATTGACGGCCGCGGGAGCCCTGTTTCACCACGTAACGGGTCTGCCATCGGCCTTCGGCGCCATTTTTATGGGATTCATCGTCTGGTTCTATATCTGCACGGGCGGTCTCAAGGCCAGTACCTGGGTGGGCGTAATCCAGTTTGTCCTCCTGGTGAGCGGCATCATTATTCTCGGTGCCTATGTATTGCACCATTTCGGTGGCTGGACCCATTTCGCCGCCCAGATGACCACCCTCGAGGCCCGCTACCTCGAAGTGCCCTCGGTGATCAATTTTACGGTGGGCAAGCGCGCCTGGACCGGGGTGATGATCCTCTCCTACATGTTCGCCCTGATGGGCATTCAGTCCTCGCCGGCCTTTACCATGTGGACCTTCGGAATTAAGGATCCCAAGCCCCTGGCCTGGCAGCATGTCTTCATGTCGACCTTCATTGTGGGCTTCGCCTTGTTTTTCTTCACCGCCTTCCAGGGCATGGGGGCGATCATGCTCCAGAAAACCGGTGTCCTGGCGTTTGCCAGCGATCGTGATGTGGTGCCGATTCTGATGAAAACCTATCTTCCGCCTTTCATGCTGGGGGTTGTGTTTATCGGGGCCATCGCCGCCATGCATTCCACTGCGGCGCCCTATATCGGTACCGGCGGTTCGATCCTCCTGCGGGACATATGGTGGCGTTACGTGCGCCAACAGCAGTGCAGCGATGCCGAGCAAATCTGGGTCAACCGTCTTTTCGCCACCATCATTACCGTCGCCGCCCTTGCCGTGGGGCTTACCTCGACTGCGGTCCTGGTGATGCTGGGCGGGCTGGCCACCGCTTTTGGTTTTGTGATGTACATTCTGCTCTCAGGCACCCTCTGGGGGCTGCGCTGGCCCTCCATTGGCTCCGTCCTGGGGGTGCTTTCCGGTATGGTGGCCGTGTTTATAACCTACCGGGTCTATCCCGAACCGCTGACGATTCACTGTGCCGCCTGGGGTACGGGGGTCGGCTTGATCGTCGCCTACGGCTGTCGCTGGCTGGGATTCAGGGACAACGAGGAGACCATTGCGCGCCAGCAGGAAGTCCGGGAATGGCTGGATCGTGTGGATGCGCCCTCCGAGGCAGGTCAAAAATGGCGCAAGGCCATGAAGGTGCTGGTCCCGCTCTGGTATCTCTTCGCCATTGGCCCGGCCTGTCTGATCGGCAACAAGGCCTTTTCCTTTGCCGGTTTTCCGCCCCTCTGGTCCTGGCAGTTGGTGTGGTGGATTCTGGGCATCGTCATGATGTGGGCCCTGTGCTTCAAGGCGGAGATGTCGACCACCAACGCGGAGCAGATCCGGCAGGCCAATACGGAAACCATGCTCGTGGTCAAGGAAACCTGAGCGCGTGGCATCCATGTGGAAAACAACGAACCGTGGGCGGGTGCTGGGCAATTGCCCCGCCGCCTAATCCTTGGGCCAATCGGCCGCAAAGGGGGGCCTGATGAAAAAAGAAGATCGGTATCTCCTGCTTGTGATCGGATTTATTATCGGCTGGATTATTTTAATGGGCACGGGGGTGATGGGATAAACAGTCCCCCAGACCACCCTGATTGCCACGGCTGCCCCGGTGCAGACCCACCACCGGCCGGGGCAGCCTTTTGCGCCGCAGGAAGGCGATGCCAGGAGGGGGTCGGGGAAGGGCGCTGAAAGGTGGATGCCATTCCCTACAGGGCGATTTTGGTTCCGGTCAACGCCGCCCTAGTGGGGTGAGCCCAGCTGAAGTGTTTTTTCGTCGAAGGGTTCCCGACCGCCGGGTCGGGCCGCACACGGCCCTTTCCAAGCGGAACGGAATCAAAGGCGCTGCACGGCAATCATGGTCACATCATCCAGGCGGGGCGCCTTTCCGATGAAACGAAAGAGGGCCTCCCGGACCTGTTCCAGCATCTCGCCGGCGGTGGACGCCGGCTGGGCCAGCAGCGCGCGCAAGCGCTGGCGGGAGAACATCTCGTCATCCGGCGAGCGCGCATCGATGACCCCGTCCGTATAGCCCATCAGTAACTCACCGGGCGCCATGGTGATGTGCGCCGTGCGGTAGACGATCTCCTCCGACAACCCCAGGGCCGGTCCATTGGGGGCGAGTTTATCACGGATCTGGCCCGACTGAACCACGTAGAGGGGTTCATGGCCGGCATTGATGTACCACAGGCTGCCGTTGGCCGGATCCAGCACGCCGAAAAAGGCGGTGGCGAACATGGCATCCTGGTCGTGGTTGCGGGCGATATAGTCATTGGTGCGTTTCATGGCCATCAAGTAGGCCTCCGGCGCGGGGGGCCGCCCGGGAATATCGATGCCCGGCTGCTCGGCATAGATGCGAATGAGGCTGCGAAAAAGGGCCATGTAAAAGGCCGAACCGACGCCCTTGTCACAGACATCGGCGATCACCAGCCCCACCTGGCCGCCCGCCAGCGCAAAGACATCGTAAAAATCACCCGAGACCTGGCGGGCCGGGTCGAAGAAGGCGGCAATTGTCCAGTCCGGCAAATGGGGGAGTTGGCGCGGCAGGAAATCACGCTGAATCTGGCGGCCTTTTTCCAGTTCGAATTCCATCACACGGGCGTTTTCCCTTTCCTGCAGCCCGATAACCATCTGATTGAAATTTTTGGACAGGGTCCCGATTTCATCCCCGGTCTGGGCTGGAATCCGGACGGTCAAATCGCCCCGGGCCACCTCCTCGGCACTGCGGGAGAGCACTTCGATGGGGCGGGCCAGGCGGCGGGCGAAAAAATAACCCAGCACGCGCAGCAATATCAGGACCAGCAGGGTCATCCAGAACAGATGGATCATCTTGCGATGCAAGATGCCGGCCAGCCCCTGCTTGTCGATACTGAGGCGCAGGTAGTAGCGATGCCGGTCTCCGGGGCGGGTAATATCAAAGAAAGCGCCCAGATTCTGGCTGGACCAGGAGAATCCGGAGCCTTCCCACGCGGCCCGTCGGGTGCCTCTCTCCAGGGCGCCCCACTGTTTCTCGGAAACCTCCCGCCGGTTCAGGCGATGGTCGTTTTGAAGATCGAACCGGTACCAGCCGGCACCGCCCTGGGGCCGGCAATAAAAGGCCATATCCTGCACGCTGTAAAACGTGGAAGACAGTGCCCGCAAGGTCCGGGTCAGATCGAAAAGACCCGGCTGGGGCGATCCACTGCGACGCCAGAGGAAATCAGCCCCCTGGCTGCCCGCCACAAGATCAAACTGGTGCCGCACCAGGCGGTGGGTGGAATCGATGAAATGTTTTTTGGTGGTGACCATGTAGATCAGCGTTGTGGCGTAAAAAACAATCAGTCCGAAAATGACGAAGTAGACCGTGATTCGGCGCGCCATGGAAGGGCGCCAGAAACAAAAGCAGGATTTCGCGTGGGCCTTGACGTTCATACCGTTTTGCTCCCTTGTGGCTGGCGTGCGCGATGCGATCCTTGGGAGGCGGATGGCGCGCGGGGCAGTGCGAGACCCTCCAGCATCAGCGTGACGGCATAGACCACATCTTTTTCGACCTGCGAATAGTCGATGGCTTCCGTTGCACCGTGTGCGCATGCTTCACAGGTGACATGCTTGATGCCGTCGGCCACCGCAAGGATCATTCGCCCCAGTCTGGAGGCCTGACCGGCCTTGATTTCGCCGCGTTGCATCCCCTCTTTCAATAGCTTGGCGATGAAGGTGACTTCACGGTCCAAAACGGTCTGGTAGACGGCCTTGAAGGAAGGCTGGATACGCTGCAGGGTTTCCACGGACAGGTTGTGCAGATTGACCACGTGCTGGTAGTAGTGAAAGCGTTCGGTCAAATAGGTCAAAATCTGATTTTTACAGCCTTGGGCCTCGACGGCTTTGGCCTGCAAGGCCGCCAGAAATTCACGGGCCTCCTGAACGATCACGGCGATAAAGATGGCTTCCTTGTTGCGGTAGTAATAATAGAGCGAGGTCTTGTTGAGCCCGATGCGGCGGGCAATATCGTCCATGGTGGTTTTATCGTATCCATAGCGGGCCAGGCATTCCGCAGCGGCGTGCAAAATTTGCTGCTGTTTTTCAGAAGCAGGCATTGTTTTCCCAATCAATTGAGGTGGCGAAAGGATCGAAATCTAAATTTCAAACAATAGTATAGAATGTTTGAAAGTTTGTCAACCCGGCACCAGCCGGCACGCCCAGCCAATGCCCTGGCGAAAGCCCGGCGATGGCGTTGGCCCTTTCTGCAGATCGCGCTTGACCCCGCCGAAGAGGTCCTCTACGTTAGAACCTTCGAGATCGAACACCGACACCCGAATCGAAAGGAGTCGCAATGAGGGCATGGGCAAGAAACGGGGCCGTGGTCCTGATCATGATCGCGGCGGCAGCTTTAATGTCGGGTTGCGGGGCCCTGCTGGTTGGTGCGGCGGCCGGCGGCGCAGCCGCGGGGGCGCTTTATTACCAGGGGGAATTGAAGGCCGATCTTGAAGCCACCCCCCCGCAGGTCATTGCCGCCACGGAAAGGGCGTTTCGCGATCTCATCTGGGCCAAGGAATCGGCCAATGCCTCCCAGGCCGACGGCTTGGCCACCGCGCGCACCGCTACCGGAAGAGCGGTCAAGGTCACGGTCGTGATGAAAACCCCCCAGGTCAGCTCCATCGGTATTCGTATCGGCACCTTCGGTGATGAAAATCTCAGCCGTCTGCTCTTTGATCGCATCCAGGCTTTCCTGTGATCGCGCGGCCGGGGCGGCTTCCCGGCCTTTAGAGGCCCTTCGCGGTTGCGGTTCGCCGACCCGCCCGGGGGCCTTTGCGGGTGCGGACCGATACCGGCTGGACAACGCCCAACGGGTATCAACGAATGGGTCCCATGGAATCCATTATCGAGGTTCAGAATTTGGTCAAACGCTATGGTCGCCTGACCGCCGTGGACGGGTTGTCCTTTTCGGTTGCCCCGGGCGAATTCTTCGGCCTCCTGGGACCCAATGGCGCCGGCAAAACCACCACGATCCGCATGCTTTACGGTTTTACACCGCTTTCCCAGGGTCGCCTGCGGGTTTTCGGCATGGATATCGCCCAAGACTGGCGGGCCATCAAAGCCCGCATCGGCGTCTGTCAGCAGGACAATACCCTGGATCCGGATCTGAGCGTGGTACAGAATCTGCTCATTTTTGCGGGCTACTTTGGGCTTTCGGCCTCCGAAGCCCGGCGCCAGGCCGACGAACTGCTGGATTTCTTTGCCCTCAAGCATAAAAAGGATGCCAAGGTCATGGAATTATCGGGCGGCATGGCGCGCCGCCTGATCCTGGCGCGGGCCCTGATCAACCAGCCGGATCTGCTCATTCTGGATGAGCCCACCACCGGGCTGGATCCCCAGTCGCGCCACCAGGTCTGGGAGAAGCTGGCAGCCCTCAAACAGAAAGGCTTGACGGTGCTGATGACCACCCATTACATGGAGGAAGCCGCCCAGCTCTGCGATCGGCTGGTGATCGTCGATCACGGCAAGATTCTCGTTGACGGCACGCCGGAGGAGCTGATCGCCCGGCATGCCGGCGGCAGCGTCATCGAAATCGAGGGGCCGGACCAGGCCCTGCGGGACTTCATCGCCCACAACGAGGTGTCCTGCGACGACCTGGGACAGCGACTCATCGTTTACACCACCGAGAATTCCGAACTGAACAGCATCATCCGGGAGCAGTTCTGCGCGGCCCGCTGCACCTTCCGCAGCAGCAGCCTGGAGGATGTCTTTCTACGGCTGACCGGAAGGGAACTGCGTGAATGATGTCTTCTGCGCCCATTTCGTGGCGCTTTCTCAAAGTCTGGCGGCGCAATCTGGTGACCTACCAGAAAATTTGGAAAGTCAACTTCATCACCCCGCTTTTCGAGCCCCTGCTCTATATTCTGGCCTTCGGGCTGGGTTTCAGCGGCATGGTGGGCGGGGTGGACTACGCTGGCCGGCAGTTGACCTATACCCAGTTCATCGCCCCGGCCCTGATCGCGACCGCCGTCATGTGGAACGCTTTCTTTGAGACCACCTACGCCTCTTTCGTGCGCATGTACTACCAGAAGACATTTGACGGGATGCTGGCCACGCCCTTATCTCTGGAAGAAATTATTCTGGCCGAAGTGGTCTGGAGTGCCACCAAAGCCTTCGGGGCGGCGGCGATCATGATGATCGTGCTGGGACTGCTCGGATTCATCGCTTTTCCCTCCGGCCTGTTGATTCTTCCCATGGCCTTTATCGGGGGGCTGGCCATGGGGGCCATCGGCATGTTTTTCACCGGTATTACCCCGACCATCGATATGTTCAATCTGCCCATTTTTCTTTTCATAACGCCCATGTTTCTTTTCAGCGGCACATTCTTCCCGGTGTCGAACCTGCCCGTCTGGGCCCAGCCCATGGCATTGGCTTTTCCCCTTTACCACATGGTGGAGCTGGTCCGGCATTTCAGCCTGGGAAGCAGTCAAACACATCCTTTGATCTGCCTGGCCTATCTGCTGAGCTTTGGGGCCATTTTCCTTTGGCTGTCTATCAGGGCCATGCGGAAGCGGTTGATTAATTGATGTCCACCCGTGCGATCGCCTGGCTGAAGCAGAGCAAAATACCTTTCGATGTCGTTTACTACGACCATCAAGCCAAGGGGGCGGTTTATGCTGCCGATGCAACCGGCTTTCCCCTGGCGCAAACCATCAAGACGCTGGTCGTTTTTTTGGGCGGCAAATCCTACGGACTGGCCCTCCTGGCGGGTAACCAACAACTCTCCCTGAAAAAGGCCGCCAAGGCTTTCGGTGTCAAAAAGGCGGCCATGGCAGACGTCGCCACCGCCGAGCGGTTGACCGGTTACCACGTGGGCGGCATCAGTCCCTTCGGGCTGCGGCAGCGGCTGAGGGTTGTGATGGAGGAAAGTCTTCTGGACGACGACACCGTCATGATCAATGCCGGCCAGCGCGGCGTCATGCTGAAAATGGCGCCGGGGGACATCCGCAAGGCGATTGGGGGCCGGGTCGGGTCGATTGGGGATGTTTAGGCCGACGACGGTGGGATAAATTTCATCGCGATCCCGGTCTTGGATAACCCCAAGGTCGGGCCAAACAAGACAAAGTGGTATCGGCAGCGTTTAGACATAATGGTTGCCAAAAAAAAAGACCTGCCCCTTGCAAACGTGGGTTAGGATAAGTTTAACCACTAACCCCAGAGGCACATTGAGGAGGCAGGTCATGAAAGACTTTGTGAGCGGCGCATTTCAGAACGCAGCGCATACCATTTTCACCCGGCGGGCAAGCCCGCGGCATCCCTTTGCGGCGCGATCAGGCGCTTGCGCTCGCGTACGTTCCGCCGCGCTCCGGAAGGCCCTGTCAATGGGGGCCTCAATCTTGTGAAATATATGGGTTAGCGTCCCTGTCGAAGTGGTTCACCACCCGGGCGATGGCGTTCACTATCCCGGTGAGTTCTCTGACGAGGGTCCCGGAAACGGCAATCGTTTCTTTCCGTTCGCTTTTGACGCTAAGGCGTTCGCCCTGGCGCGAAGGAAAATCGTCCCAAAGCAGGGTCCGTTTCGGGGCCAACCGATCAAAGCGATGGCTAATCGCCACGGTTCGCAGGGGCTTGATGAAAGAGGGAATAGACCACCGGAATGAGGACAAGTGTGATCAGGGTGGATCCGGTGAGGCCGCCCACCACCGCACGGGCCAGGGGGGCCTGGGCGTCCGCGCCTTCGCCGATGCCCAGCGCCAGTGGAAGCAAGCCCAGAATGGTGGTCAGGGTAGTCATCAGAATCGGGCGCAGCCGGCGGCGACCGGCTTCGATCAGGGCCTCGCGGGTGTCCATGCCGTCCCGGATCTGCCGGCCGGTCTGATCCACCAGCAAGATGGCGTTGTTCACCACGATGCCCCCCAGCATAATGCAGCCGATGTAGGACTGCACATTCAGTGTGGTTCCCGTTAAAAACAGCGTCACCAGAACCCCGATGATCGCCAGGGGGACGGAAAACATGACCACCAACGGATCGCGCAACGACTCGTACTGGCAGGCCAGAACCATATACACCAGCACCAGCGCCAGGAGAAGTGATACCACCAGCTCCCGGAACGCTTTCTGCTGTTCCTCGAACTTGCCGGCCACGGTGAGGTCATAGCCCACGGGGCGTGGGATTCGATCCAGCCGGGCCTGTACGTCGGCGGCCACCGAGCCCAGATCGCGCCCGGCGATATTGGCGGTGACCGTTACCCGGCGCTGCTGATCCTTGCGGTCGATCAAGACGGGGCCGCGGCTGGCCTCGGTGGTGACGAGGTTGCGCAGGGCCACCCTTTCGCCGGAATCCGTCCGCAGGGTCAGGTCCAGAATTTCGTCCAAGGAGCGTTCCTGGGCATCTTTGAGTTGCACCAGGATCCGGTAGGATTCACCCTCTCGGCGGAACTCGCCGGCCTTGGATCCTGCCACCGCGGTTTGCAGCAGCTCAGTCACGTCGCGTATGCTCAGACCCAGATCGGCGACCTTGTTGCGGTTCACGCGGATGGCCTGCTGGGGGGTCCCGGCCTCGAGGCTGGTCTCCAAATCCGTGATGCCCGGCACCTCGATAATGAGCGCGGCGGCCTGCCGCGCCAAAGCGTCGAGGGTGGCGAGGTCATAGCCCCGTATTTCGACCGTCAGGCCCGTGTCGCCGCCCAGGAGGCGGTCCAGCAAAAATTGCCCCTGGGGAGCCCGCACACGGATTTCCATACCGGGTACGCGGCCCGCCAGCCGGCGCCGCAGGTCATCGGCGATCTCTACATTGGAGCGTGCGCGCTGGGCGGCTGGCCGCAGGGAGATGCGAATTTCCCCTTCGGCCCCGGCGTCCGCGCGCCAGCCACTGGCCCCTACGCGGACCACCCAGGCCCGCGCTTCGGGCACGGCCGGCAACACAATCTGCTCCATGATGCGGGTCTGGCGGTCCACCAGCGCGAGACGGGTGCCGATTTCCATCTTGCCGGCGACGCGCACTTCACCCTCATCGCTGGGGGGCAGAAACTCGCTGCCGATCAGCGGCAAGAGCAGCAGACTGGCCCCCAGCATGACCGCTGCCGTCAGCACGGTGGCCAAGCGATGCTCCAGGACCCAGCGCAGCAAATCCAGATAGGCTTTTTCGAGCCCCCCGAAGACCAAACGGGCCTTGGCCGCCCAGTGGTTGCCGGGGGAGGTCCTCCGGCCAGATCGGGGTGGGCCCAGGGATAAAAGCCGGGAGGCCAGCATGGGGACCAGGCTCAGTGACAGGACCAGCGAGCAGACCAGCGCGAAGATGATCACGTAGGCCAATTCTTTGAAGAGAAGGCCCGCGACACCGCGGACAAAGACCAGCGGCAGGAAAATGACCAGGGTCGTAATGGTGCTGGCGATGATGGCCGGCCCCACTTCCTGGGCGCCTTCCACCGAGGCGTCTTCGGGCGTCTGGCCGCTTTCCTTGCGGCGGCGGTAGATGTTTTCGAGCACGACGATGGAGCTGTCCACCATCATGCCTACCCCCAGGGCCAGCCCGCCCAATGTCATCAGGTTGAGGGTAAACCCCCCGAAGAAGATAAGCGCAAAAGTAGCCACGATGGAAATGGGAATCGACAGCGAAATCACCAGCGTGCTGCGGATGCTGCGCAGAAAGAACAGTAGCACCACGATGGCCAGCCCGCCGCCGTAGAGCACCGAGCGGGCCACGTTGGCAATGGAACGTTCGATCAGGTTGCCTTGATCGATGACCGGAACGATGGTGATCTGAGGAAAGGCCTGATTGATGGCCTCAATTTCGGCCAGGATGCGGCGGGCCACTTCCACCGTGTTGGCATTGGCCTGCTTGCGGATCCCCACATAGAGCCCGCGGCTGCCGTTGACGCGCACGATACGCGTCACCTTCTCGTAAATGTCCCGGACATCGGCGATCTGCCCCAGCCGCACGGCGGCGCCGTCGCGCTGGACGATGACCGTGTCCCGGATCTGGTCCAGTTGGGTGAATTCGGCCGGGGCACGCAGGGTGACCTCGTAGCGGCCCTGCTCGATCTTGCCCGCTGGCAGGTCGAGGTTGGCGTCGCCGATGGCATCGATAATTTGGTCGAGGGGCAGGCCGGCGGCCTTGATCCGCTCAGGATCCAGTTCGATGCGCACCTCACGGTTGAAGCCTCCCCAGAGATCGACCTGGGCAACCCCGGAGATACGGGCAAAGCGGTAGCGGATCTGATTTTCGATCAGTTGCGTCATTTCGACGGGATCGAGTTCGCTGGAGATGCCCAGGATGACGACCGGAAATGTGGCAATGTCGAATTTTCTGGTGCGGGGCCGGACGATATCGTCCGGCAGTTCGTTGATTTCGTCCTCGATTTTGCCTTGTAGGTCGATGGCCGCCGTGTCGATGTCCGTACCCCACACGAAGCTGACCCGCACCGTGCTGCGGCCTTCGGATGATGTCGAGGTGATCTCCTCCACGCCGGGCACCACGGCCACGATCTCCTCGATGATCCGGGTCACCAGCCGTTCCATCACCTCGGGACTGGCACCTTCGTAGTCGGTCCGGATGGTCAGGGTCGGCAGTTCGATGTCGGGCAGCATGTCGATCTGCAGCCGGCTAAGGGAAACGGATCCCAGGATGACCAGAATCAGGGTCACCATGGTCGTAAAAATCGGTCGTCGAACACTGAAACGGGGCAGCTTCATTGGACGTTCGCCCCAGGGCGGTCGGCAGGGCGTGTTTCCTCATCGACCGGGATCGTGATCGGGGAACCGTCGTTCACCAGCTGCTGTCCGATGACGACAACCCGGCCGGTCAACCCTTGGCCCTCCACCTGCACCCGGCCGTCCTCGCGGATGCCCACTGCCACCTCGCGCCAAACGACCGATTGTCCATCCTCGCTGACGATGAAAACACCCGTCTGGTCGCTGCGCTCGGTCAATGCCTGCTCTGGCACGATGATGGCCTCGGCCACCCGGGCCAGTTCGATGGTGGCCTGGATGAACATGCCGGGTTTAAGGCGATGCTGGGGGTTGTCGACGGTCATTTCAATCCGCGCCTGCCGGGTGGTTTTACGGAAGACCGGGGCAATGCGATCGATACGGCCCCTAAAGGCCTCGCCCGGATAGGCATCCGTGGTCAATGTGACAGCCTGTCCGGGTTTCAGGCTGGCGTAGTCGCGCTCGGTGACGAAAACGATGCCGAGGATCGGATCCAAGTCGACAATCATCAGCAACGGCGTATTGGCGGCGACCGTCTGGCCTTCATCCACATAGCGCTCCGCCACAACCCGCTGGTCGTCAACGCCCGACCAGCCCGCGGTGACCTGGGTGTAGCCGAGCCGAATATTGGCGGTTTCCAGGGCGGAGCTGAATTTGGCGACCTGGGCTTCGGCCACCTTGAGCTGCGCCTGTTTGGCCAGCAACGCCTGCCGGGCTGCATCGAATTCTGAATCCGAGGCAATGCCGCGCTTCAACAGGGACTCGGTGCGCTTGAACTCGCGGCTGGCAATTTCCCGGGCGCTTTCGGCTTCGGAAAAATTGGCCCGGGCCACGGCCAGATCGGCCTGGGCCTGGGCCACCGCCTGAACGTACTCCTCGTTGTCCAGGGCGGCCACCACTTGCCCCCGCGCGACGGCATCGGCAATGTTGACGAGGACACGCTCCACGCGGCCATTAACTTTGGGCGCCACCACGAATTCGGAAAGGGCTTCCAGCTCGCCGCTGAAGGTGCGCTTCAGGGCGATCGGCCCGCGTTCGACGGAGGCCACTTCCACCGGTGCTGGCCGCTGGGCCCGGCCGGGCTGGCCAGGTCCGCCGCGGATCGTGAATCGATCGAAGATGAGCCAGCCTGCGCCAACGACTGCGACGAGGATGATCATCGCCAGTACAACCATTTTAGGGCGGCCAGTTTGCATTCGAAGCACGCTTGGACGGAATTGGGGGTTATGGGTGCATTGGTATTGGGACGCACGACGCGTTAAATATAGAACATTGAGCTTTTTGCGTATTATTGCAACGGCAAAATGATGCTTGAGAAGCCAGGATGGGTGATCGCGCGGTGCGGTATGGAAGGTTTTTCCCCTTGTGGGGGCATACATGCTTTCCTTTGCGGTTTTTCGTTGTCAGGGCATGGCGACAGACGATATAGCTTTAGCGATACCGTTTTGGCCACTTTTGGGGAACCCAGCCGATTCGCTCGTCTGGCCTCGGCGCATGAGGATGCGACAGGATGCTTAATACCCACGCTCATCGTCGGCCGCTATGCCTTGCCGCCTGCGGGGTGCTGCTGGTCTTGGCGTCTTGCACACTGACGGCCTACCCCATCGACCAAACAGCAGGCGGGCCGAATGTGCCGGCCGACACGGCGATCCGCATGTCACCGGCGATGGTCGTCCCGTCTTCTGAAATGCCAGCCCCCTCGCTAGCCCCGGGTCCTTTGAAGGTCACCGTGACGGAGGCCATTTTGATGAGCCTCGAAAACAACCGCGCGCTGGTTGTGCAGCGGTTGAATCCCGACATCACACAGACTTTCGAGGATCAGGAGCGGGCGGTTTTCGATCCCGCGATCGCTGCCGATCTCTCCACCGGCCGGCTGAAAGGTGAGCGCCAGGCCCGGGCGGGATCTCAAACCGAAACCTTCTCCAGCAACACCACCGAGGGCGTGATTGTTCTCGACCAGTATTTTCCTACCGGCACCGCGATTGCTTTGGAGGCCAGTTCGCGTAAGTCGGATTCCTCGCTCTACGACGACCCCTTCTATTCGACCCGCCTGGGGTTGACCGCAACCCAGGCGCTGTTGCGCGGCTTCGGAACGGACGTCAATCTGGTTCGGCTGTACCAGGCCCGCCTGGATACGCGCCTTTCGGAGTACGAATTGCGGGGGTTTACCGAAGAGCTGGTGGCGGAGGTGGAGCGCACCTGCTGGGATTATGCCCTCGCCCGGCGCCAAATCGAAATCGTCGAGGAATCCCTGAAGGTCGCCCGTCAGCAGCGGGATGAAACTCAGGCCCTGATCGCGGTCGGCCGGTTGGCCAAGGCCGAGCTGCCGGCAGTCCAGGCCGAAGTCGCGGCCCAGGAGCAGGCCCTCATCGAAGCCCGGGCCGAAAAGGAAACCATTCGCCTGCAACTCCTTCGCCTGCTCAACCCGGCCGGGCCCGACATTTGGCAACGGGAGGTGGAATTGATCCACCAATCGACCTTGCCCGACATCACCCTCGAGGACGTGACGCAGTATGTGGCCGCATCGAGTCGCATGCGCCCGCTATTAAACCAGGCCCGGCTGGAGCTGTTGCGCGGCGACCTGGAGCTTGCCAAAACCCGCAATGGATTGCTGCCCCTGATGGACCTTTTCATCACTCTCGGCAAAAGCGGGTACGCTGATGCCTTCGGGCGTTCCATCGATCGCATGGATGAAGACAGCTATGACGCGCTGGTCGGCGTCCGATTTCAATACCCCTTTTTCAATCGGGACGCCAAAGCGCTTCACCGGCGAGCCCAGTTGAGTCGTGAACAGACGCAAGACGCGCTGGACAACCTTTTGCATATCGTGGAAGTCGATGTCCGCACCGCCTATATCGAAGTCGAGCGAACCAAGCAGCAGATCGCCGCCACGTCTGTGACCCGCAAGTTCAATGAAGAAAAACTGCGCACCGAGACCGAAAAGCTGCGCGTGGGTAAATCCATCAGCTTCCTGGTGGCACAGGCCCAGCGGGATCTTTTGGTCAGCAGAATTGCCGAGGTGCAGGCCCTGGCAAACTACCTGAAGGCCTTGATCGACCTCTACCGCCAGGACGGATCCCTGCTGGTGCGCCGCGGAATTTCTGCGCCGGGGCGCGAGCCGGTCACGCTTCCCACGCCTTAGGTATTTGAAGGGTCGAGGTTTTTGCCGTTATGGATAGAGCGCAAGGACGGGAAAACGCCCCGTCCTCTCTGGTTTTTTACTTCCGAACCATGACCAATGATCCGTTCCGGGGGTGGGTGTGCGGTTTGTGGAAGGCGAGGGGTGTGTTCGGGCGGTCATCCTGGTGGTCAAAAGGCCGTGGGCTAGGGTTCAGCCAGATGCTCCAGAATGCGGACACCGATAAGGCGCACCCCCTTGTATCGGCTATTGCCCATTTCGGTGATGTGCCTGATTTTGGCCTTGTACATTCCGGCCGGTTCGGATCCTTGCGGGGAAATGAAGTTGACATCCAGGACCTGGCCGACTTCGATCAGCTTCAAAAAATGGGAGCTTTCGTTGATCAGCAGCCCGGCGCCCTGGGTGGAGACATCCGACACCTTGAATTGATAAATCGGCTCGCCCGCCATTTTGATTTCGACGCGATGGTTGCGGAGTTTTACCGCTCGGGACTCCCCCCTCTTTTCCTTTCCCGGGTTTGCTGATAGGTCTCTGTGCATATGACGCGTCCCCGCCGCAGGCGCCCGTGCCACCGAGCCGCCAAGCAATCGATCCGGCCAGTCCTAAAAAACGTTTAATATCAGGATAGCATTGTTTGGCGATTGTCTCAATAGAGGCCCTGAAGACCCCGTCTCTCGCCAGTGGATGCGTCGACCGCCCATGGGCCGCCCGGTTTAAGGCCATGGATCATGTTGGGCTAACCATCCAAACGATGGCCTGTCGCTGAATATGCCATCCCTTTTTACAGGACCGCCCATCATGAGTACCCCAAGAGGTTCATCAAGGGTGTCTCAAACGCTTGATCAACAGTACCGCAAACGTGATTCAAGGCCTGGAAACATCTGCAACGCTGGTCCATAAGCGCGCCGCAAAAGACATGCAAAGGGCCAATCAGCGGTTACGCGGGGGCGGCACAATCGGTTGACACTTGTTGATCCCTTAAGCCCGATCATTTCATGAAATGCGCGCGTTAGGGGGTTCATGGCCCAACCGCCTCAGGGAACACACACGGCACGGGGACTTTTGACGCACCTGCTCCAGCACGAAAAGGCTCGCTGCGGAGATGATCAGCCCCACAAGCGTATTCTGGGAGAAGACCCGTTGGGCGGTGAGTTCGATGACCGTAAGTGTTTTGTACAAGATGGACTGGATGATGGCGGCGGCAATTCGCCCGCCCCAATCGAGGCCGATGATGCCAAACGGGGCTTTGGGCCGCCGGCGTGGGGCGATGTCCCGAACCGCCAAGTTTGCCCTGTGCCAGCAAAGATTGTCTTGCGATAGCTTCGGAGCGGGCCTTCGTCATTGATCTGCACAATGCTAATAAAGAGAAAGACCACCGGTATGCAGGCTAGCGTGATGCGATGGGCGCTAGCGGCGATTTCATGGAATGGTGACGATAGCGACCGGAAACCTCAAAGGATGACGATCCATGCCCCGATGCGGTTGCGAATGGGATTCTAGTACATGATCCGGTTTTTCGGGCCAAACGATTCACATCACGGCATGGTTGGTATCCCTGTTAAAAGAAAGGGCGGGCCAACAAAATAAAGTTTACAACGGCGCGAATCATCTTAACCTCAGTTGGGCGATCGATAGGCCCCTGCCTGTCATGGTAACGGTTGTTGCATCGATCAGGCCCCTAAAAAAACGAACGCTTA
>JASFFM010000041.1:0-17098 GCA_050124295.1 Desulfobacterales bacterium
CCCTTCGTCGCATGGAAAAAAGATCGATCCATCCCGAACTCGTGGAAGCCCTGTTGCGTCATAGCGTAAATGACAAGACCGTTCTCCAGAGCGAGGAAAAAATCCGCACCTTACAGCACCATCTGAACGAAATGGGGTTTGTCTTGGAAGCCCCCCAATGGCATGAAGAGAAGGGATTGTATGAACTTACCGTCACTGCCCTCGTTAAGGATGGCGAACGCCTGGAGGCCGGCTCGGCGATCATCGAGCGGTCTTTTTCACCCGTTCGTATCGGTCGGAGTTTGATCCATTCCAAGGACTACCAGCAGTGTCTGGTGCTGTCTGAAAAGCTGTTCGCCTATGACCAGCCACCCTTTGATGTATTGGACAAAGACGATAAGATCATCCACCGCCAACTCACCGATAAAAAGACATTGCTGAACACATTGTTTGAGGAAGGTAAAAAAGGTCTTTCGATCCAACGATACAAAGGTTTGGGAGAAATGAATCCCGACCAATTATGGGAAACCACCATGGACCCCGCCCATCGCCATCTGCTGCAAGTCACCATCGAAGACGTCATGGATACGGATGAAATTTTCACGGTGCTCATGGGGGAGGAGGTGGAACCCCGGCGGGAGTTTATCCAGAACAACGCGCTGGAAGTGACCATGCTGGACATTTAGTCCCCAACCGCCCGAAAATGGTCTTTGGGACCCCCAATCCCCCCTTCGGCGCGTTGCCGGCGGCGGTCTCCATACACGCGGGCCTCGGCAAGCCCTTTTGGGCGGCCTCGATCGGAACCAAAATCCTCCATTCGGGATCGAACGCCCCTTAACCTAACCGGTGGATCGATCACAAAGGGTGACAAAATTTCCGCCAGGAGAGGTGCGATGCACATTCATAGTGTTGTTGCCAGGGACTTGCCGGACCTTTGGTTCCAGGCGGTCCATGATATTTTAGATCACGGCCGACGGTTTACCATCGACAAGGGATCCTACGCCGGTCAGACGCGTTTGGAGTACGATTATTTCTCCGGGCTCATCAACTATCCCGGAACCCACCCCTTGATTCCCGACATTCCCCCATCCTGCGGTATTCCCAATCCGGTAGAGCACGACTACATCTATGGTGGGCAAGGCTATGATCGATCCTATATCGAGTATCTCATGACACCCCACAAGGAACCGGGCGAATCCTACACCTACGGCGAACGTTTGACCCGGGCGCCCATCAGTGGGGCTAAACTGGTCTGGTGGGAAGAAGGCCACACGGAGATCATCGACAAGCGCGAAGTGGACGGCAAGGCTGTATTCATCGAAGACGATTGCCTATACCTGAATCAAATCGAATGGATTATCAGTACGTATAAAAAATTCGGGGCCCGCAACAACCAGATGGTTTTGCAGGTGGCCCATCCGTCCGATCTGACCCTGGCGGATCCGCCCTGCCTGCGCTCCATCGACACCCGCATTCAGGACGATACCCTCCATTTTTTCGTCTATTTCCGCAGCTGGGATCTTTGGGGCGGCCTTCCGGCCAACCTGGCCGGTATCCAGAACCTCAAAGAGTACATGGCCGCCGAGATTGGTGTTCAAGATGGCAAGATGATCGTGGAGAGCAAAGGATTGCATCTCTACGGCTATGCCGAGGACCTGGCCAAGCTGCGCTGCCTGCGGGATTGACTGCTATCCATCCCGGAATGGTCCTTTTTGCCCTGATCGGTGTTGCGCCAATTGTTGGTCAGAACCGATCATCCTATTTCCCGGTCGGGCACCATAGCGGTTTCTCAAAGGCCGCCAAGCGCGCCTTTTAAAAATCGATGGCCCCCGGTGTGCGGGGAAAGGGTATGACGTCCCGGATATTGCTGATTCCGGTGACCAGCATAACCAGACGCTCAAATCCCAGCCCGAAACCGCTGTGGGGCACTGTTCCGAATTGGCGGGATTCCAGATACCACCAGTAGCGCGCCCTTTCCATCCCCATTTCTTCCATCCGGGTTTCGATGACGGACAGGCGTTCTTCGCGCTGGCTGCCCCCAATGATTTCACCGATGCTGGGCACCAGGACATCCATAGCCGCGACGGTTTCCTGATCGTCGTTCACACGCATGTAAAACGGTTTGATGGATTTGGGATAATCGTAAATAATGACCGGTTTTTGGAAATGCTTCTCGGTCAGGAAGCGCTCGTGTTCGGTCTGTAAATCGTGACCGAAACCGACCGGATAGTTAAATTTGGTTTTTGTTTTCTCCAGTATGGCCACAGCTTCGCGGTATGGCAGGCGCTTAAAATCCGAGTTGACGATATTGTCCAGGGTCGTCATGAGTTTTTTGTCCACGAAGCGGGCAAAAAGCTGCAGGTCGTGGGGACAATGATCCAGCACGAAGCCAACCAGGGCTTTGACCAAATCTTCTCCCAGGTCCATGTTGCCGTCGAGGTCGCAAAACGCCATTTCCGGCTCGATCATCCAGAACTCGGCCGCATGCCGGCGGGTGTTGGAGTTTTCGGCCCGGAAGGTGGGACCGAAGGTATACACATCTCCTAAAGAAAGCGCGAACATTTCCGCCGACAGCTGCCCCGATACCGTCAGGTTGGTCTCGGCTCCGAAAAAGTCTTTTGAAAAATCAGCCTTTTGATGATCAACCGGCAGGTTGTCCATATCCATGGCGGTCACCCGGAACAGTTCACCGGCGCCTTCGCAATCAGAGCCCGTGATGATCGGGGTTTGGATATAGCGAAAGCCGCGTTCCCGGAAATAGTGGTGAACCGCATAGGCTATCTCGGACCGTATGCGAAATGCGGCCCCGTATTTATTGGTGCGGGGCCGCAGATGAGCGATGGTCCGCAGATATTCGTCCGTATGGCGTTTTTTCTGGAGGGGATAGTTATCCGGTGCCACACTGATGATGTCCACCTGTGCCGCCTGAATCTCCCAGCGTTGACCGCCGCCTTGCGAAGGCGCCAGAACACCCCGGATACCAACCGCCGAACCGGTGGTCAATTTGCGTACCGCGTCGTAATTGGTGAGCTTCGCATCGGCCACCACCTGAATATTGGCAAGGGACGATCCATCATTGACTTCGATAAAGGAAAACGATTTGGCGTCCCGCCGCGTGCGCACCCAGCCCTTGACAAGGACATCATCCAGACCGCTTTCACGATGCAACAGCTGATTGATTTTGATTCGGTTCATGCGTGTTTTCCTTGCCCTGGCAAATGATTCAAGCACGCTCACCTCACGGTGAAAAGAGGCTGTGAGGGTTGATTCCGGCCATGCCTCAGCGAACGTGTCTTGCTTGGATTTAACCTTTTAACGGCTCAACGGCACGGTGATGTAATAGCGTTGCGCGGCACGCTGCAAAAGCAAAACAACGGATTTGCGTTCGCGGTATTTTATGACCGCGCGGTAGAAATCGACCGGCTCCCGAACCAGAAACTCGTTAACCTGTCGAATGACATCGCCGGCCCGCACTCCTGTGCGGGCCAAAAACCCACCCTTCCTGACGGCGGCCACCACCACACCGGCCGTCTTTGAGGCCTCGACTTTAAGACCAAGCAGCGTATGGGCGAGATCGGGTGCCTCGGCCAGAGGAAAAGCCTGGGCTTCGAGGCGAATCGTGCGCGTGCGCCCCCCTGACCACAGGGTCAACTCGAGACGGTCTTTTACACCATAGTTTCGCAGACGGGCGCGGTAGTCTTGGACCGAAACAACCTTGCGCCCGTCAATGGCCAGGAGTACGTTACCCTCCTTGAGGCCGGCTTCGTAGGCCGGGCTGCCGCGGTCAACACCGGCAATCAGAACACCCTGTTTTTTAGGGATATTGAAGTATCTTGTCAATTCGCTGTCAAGCTCCTGGACCCAAAGCCCGATCCAGGCGTCGATCACCTCACCGTGGGCAATCAGATCGTCGATGATGCGACGGGCTTTGTTGATCGGGATCGCAAAACCAATTCCCTGGGCGCCGGCGTAGATGGCCGTGTTGATCCCGATCAGTTCGCCGTTAATATTCAGAAGGGGACCGCCGCTGTTGCCGGGATTAATGGAGGCGTCGGTCTGGATGAAATCGTGGAAAACACGATCTTGGGTGCGAAAGCTGCGGTTGGTGGCACTGATCACCCCGGTCGTGACCGTATTGGAAAACCCAAATGGGTTGCCGATGGCGATGACGGTTTCGCCGATCAACAAATTTCGGCTGTCCCCCATATTGATCGAGGGTAGAGGGTCGCCGGATTTGATTTTCAGTACCGCCAAATCGGAATCGGGGTCGACACCGACAATTTCGGCCCTGTATTCCCGTTCATCATTCAGGGTGATATTGACGGTGCCCGTTTTTTCCACCACATGGGCATTGGTTAGAATATAGCCGCGGCGCCCGTCGATGATAACACCGGATCCCAAACTGGTGCGTTTGTATCGACTGCCGAAGCCTGGATCGAAGAAGTCCTTGAAGAATTCTTCAAAAAGGGGGTTGGCAAATTCTGAAAAAGGACTGATTTGTTTGCGGATCTCATATTCCAAGCTTATGTTCACCACCGCAGGGCTGACGCGGCCAACGGCGTCCACGATGGCATTGCGCCGCGGGTAGCGTTCGGCCATCAAAACGGCCGGGGTCAGCAGGGTGGCCGCCAAAAACCCAACCAGCACCCGTGATGGCTTTGGTTTATGGTTGCTTTGTTTGCCGAAATTTGTCATGTGAGCCCCCACCCCAAGACCCCTTGCCGCCAAGAGACGGCGGTGCGGATCACCCGATAGGTCCGTATCGTTCAAACTTCGATGCGATTGATCCGATCCATAAAAAAGGAATTGCATTACCTAACATGAGGTTGAAACACATTCAAGATATCCTGCCCTTGGTGGAGGCACCCAGCCGCTACCTGGGAAGCGAAATCAACACCGTGCAGAAGGATCACCGGAAGGTCAGGCTGAAGATGGCGCTGGCATTTCCCGACTTGTACGAGATCGGCACTTCCCATTTCGGCCTCCAGATCCTTTACCATATTCTCAACAAGCGTGCGGATGTTCTGGCCGAGCGCGTTTTTGCCCCGGCCCCGGATATGCAAAACTATCTGCGCCGTCATGAAATTCCCCTGCCATCCCTGGAATCCGGACAACCATTGGGGCGCTTCGATATCATCGGGTTCAGCCTGCTATATGAACTCAATTACACCAACATGCTGGCCATGCTGGAACTCGCCGGGCTTCCTTTCAAAAGTCGCGATCGTGACCGGCGGCATCCACTGGTCATCGCGGGGGGGCCCTGCACCTGCAACCCGGAACCCGTTGCGGATTTTTTCGATGCCATCGTCATCGGGGACGGCGAAGAGGTGGTCATCCGAATGGCCGATGCCTGGCTCGAATGGGACCGCCGAAATGGCCAAGCCCGCCAGGACTTACTCGAAAGTTGGTCCCGGCTGCGGGGTGTCTACGTTCCGTCCCTGTTTCCTGTCCATGACTCCCGGGAGGGTGCTGGGAACGCGTACACGGCAAGCGGATCTCCAGCCCGGGTCACGCGGGCGATCTTGGCGGATCTGGATGGGGCGGACTTTCCATCGGCACCAGTTGTTCCCTACGGCCGGCCGGTCCACGATCGATTGCGCCTCGAGTTGGCCCGGGGGTGTACGCGCGGCTGTCGTTTCTGTCAGGCGGGAATGATCTACCGCCCGGTGCGGGAACGGGCGCCCGGGACGGTGATGGACCAGTGCGCGCGGGCATTATCAGCCACGGGCTATGATGACATTTCGCTTCTTTCGTTAAGCACCGGTGATTATGGTTGTATCGCCCCTCTGATGGAGCAGATGATCCAACGCTACGCCTGCGACCACGTGGCCCTCTCGCTGCCCTCCTTACGGGCCGGCACGCTGACCCCGGAGTTAATGCAGCAAATCAAAACCGTGCGCAAGACGGGCTTTACCATTGCGCCCGAAGCCGGCAGTCAGCGGCTGCGGGATGTGCTTAATAAAAATGTGACCCGCCGGGATATTCAGCAAACCGTCCAAGATGCCTTCGACCTGGGGTGGAAAGTGATCAAACTTTATTTCATGATCGGGTTGCCCACTGAAAAGAAGGAGGATCTGGAGGCATTGGTGGAACTGGTTCGGGAGTTGAGCCTGATCAAGGGACCCGGTGGCCGCAAAAGCAATCTCAATGTGAGTGTGGCAACCTTGATCCCCAAACCGCACACCCCTTTTCAATGGGCCTCCCAGATCAGTATCGAAGAGGGCTGGGAAAAAATCCAATGGCTGAAAAAGAAGCTTCGTTCGCCGCGCATCCGACTGAAGTGGCAAAACCCCGAGGTAAGCTTTATCGAAGGCCTTATGGCCCGCGGCGACCGCCGCCTGGCCGATCTTCTCATTCACGCCTACCGCAAAGGTTGCCGTTTCGATGGCTGGAGCGACCATTTTCGGTTCGATCTCTGGGAGGAAAGTATTCGTGACCTCGGTGTGGACGCAAAGGCCGTTGTCCAGCGGGCGCGTCCCTATGATGAACCCTTTCCCTGGGATCACATCGACATGAAGGTCAAACGCTCCTATCTGTGGGACGAATGGCAGCAAGCCCTTCAGGGCCATGCGACGGAAGATTGCCGGGACGGCGCCTGTCAGGATTGTGGCGTCTGCGATTTTAAGCGCATCAAACCCCGGGTCTACCCAGCTGGCCAAGGGCGATCACGAAAAACCGCTTCACCGGCCACGCCCACCAACGGCTATCAGCAACACCTGCTTACCTTCGCGAAAACCGGTAAGGGTCGTTTTTGGGGACATCTCGAAATGGTGAACATTTTCTCCCGTGCGTTGCGACGGGCCGGTATTACGGTCAAGTTTAGCGAGGGGTTTCATCCGAAACCCAAGATGGCTTTCGGCGATGCGTTACCGATCGGCCTGGAAAGCTTATCTGAAAGCCTGCGCCTAACAGTTTCGGACCTGGTCACACCCGACGAGCTGGTCGCCCGGCTTAACGCCGAACTGCCCGACGGGTTGTCCGTCTTGGATTGTGTTCCCTACCGAAAAAATCAAGCGCACGCCCACCGGGATGTGGTCTACCGGGTGAGCCGGCCCCACGGTCAATTCGACCGGGATGCTTTGGCACGCTTTGAGGCGATGGATGCGGTGATTTTGGAGCGGACCAACCGCAAAGGAAAGTTGAAAAAGTTTGATCTGAAGGCTATGGTAAAAAGTATCGCCTTCGTGAAACCGGACACGTTGGAAATCGTCATTCGCTATCGTTCAGATGCGCTTCTCAGGCCCGACATCGTCTTGAAGACCATTTTCAGATTACCTCGCGAGGCCTTAGGCGACGTCCGCGTGATCAAACTCGGCTACCGCCTTTAAGCCCGGGACGATCCGTCCAGGACCGCTTAAAGACGGTCGAAATTGGCACCATGTTCAAAGAAATTATCATCAACGTGACCGAACGCGAAACCAGGGTCGCCCTTCTGGAAGACGGTACGATTGTGGAGCTGTTTATCGAGAGAGGCGATTTCGTCGACATCACCGGGAATATTTACAAGGGGCGTGTTCAACGGGTATTACCCGGCATCCAGGCCGCCTTTATCGACATTGGAATGCGCCAGGCCGCTTTTATCTATGTGGATGATGTCATCCGCAACGGATTCGATGAGGTGGAGCGCGAACTGGTCAACGTTGGGGGGGATGAAGATACGGTCGACCTACTTCTGGGCGCCCGTCATTCATTCGATGCCGCCTGCCCCATCGAAGAATTGATGGTGGAGGGGCAGGAATTCCTGATCCAGGTGACCAAAGCCCCAATGGGTACCAAAGGACCCCGCGTTACCTCATATATCTCTCTGCCCGGCCGATATCTGGTGTTGATGCCTTATTCAAACCATATCGGCGTCTCCCGGCGCATCGAAGATGAAGCCGAACGGTTGCGGCTAAAAACAATGGTCGAGGACATGCGTGATAATCGCTTCGGTTACATCGTGCGCACCGCTGCGGAAGGCATCGATGCCGGCCGGATGATTCACGAACAGCAATTTCTGGTCAATTTGTGGGAAAATATTGGTAAAAAATTCCAAACCACCCCCCCTCCGAGTCTGATCCACAAGGAACTTTCGCTGAGTTTAAGGGCCGTGCGCGACCTTCTGGTTCACGAAGCCGATCGGCTGTTGATTGATTCCGACCGCGAGTTCGAGACCATCCGTGGTTTTCTGGAAACGTTTATGCCCAATCTGAAAAGCCGTGTCGAGCGCTACGCAGGCGGCGAACCCATCTTTGACGCCTTCAATCTGGAGGGCGATATCTCTCGGGCGCTTAAACGGAAAGTATGGCTGAAATCGGGTGGTTATATTATTATTGAACACACGGAGGCATTGGTCGCCATCGACGTAAATACCGGGCGCTATGTCGGCCGGCACAATCTGGAAGAAACGATCCTCAAAACCAACCTGGAGGCCGTTAAGGAAATCGCCTACCAAATTCGTCTGCGCGATATCGGCGGACTCATTATCATCGATTTCATCGATATGCAGAAAAAATCCAACCAGGAAAAGGTCTACAATGCGCTTAAGGATGCGCTGGTCAAGGATCGCAGCAAAACGCACGTCCTGCCGATTTCTGATATGGGTCTGATTGAAATGACGCGCAAACGCAACAAGGAGCCGCTGACCCGAATCATGTGCGAGCCTTGTGTTTATTGCGAGGGTGAAGGCCATATGCTCTCGCGGCAATCCATCTGCTATAATGTGTTTCGTGAAATTCTCCGGGAAAGCCACGACATGGTCGGCGAGCGCCTCTCGGTTAAGGTCAATCCGGAGGTTGCCGATCTGCTGCACGGCGAGGAAAATGAACTCATTGCGGCGCTTGAGCGAATGCTGGGAAGACAGATCGTCATCTATCCGAATTCCAAATTTCACATGGAAGAAGTCCAGATCATCGAAATCCTCTAAAGTGAAAGCGGTCGAAAACCGCAGGGTGGGCGGAAAAAACAATATATTGACAAAGACCTAGCGATGTGGTTTTTTACCACGGTTATGGTCTCAATACTGCCGGAATCGGTCTTCCGGCTTATTTTTTTTATTGGTAACCACGCATTAATTTTGCGGAACAGGTAAAGGCAAGATCCATGAAAAGAACCTATCAGCCCAGTCGGATCAGGCGTGCGCGAAACCACGGCTTTAGAAAAAGGATGTCCACCAAGGGGGGACGGGCCATTATCAATCGTCGGCGTGCCAAGGGGCGCAGACGCCTGGCGGTCAAATATTAATCCGCGGTCGGTCCTAAAGGATCCGGACACCGGTTTTCGTGCGGTCGGCTTTAATTCCTTCCATGGTGAACGAAAGCGGAGGCATTGCGAAGGGGCTATCCAAAAAAAGATCGCATACGCAAGCGCTCCGAGTTCCTGCAGTTGGGCCTCGACGGAAAGCGGCTGTTCAGCCGACACTTCATCGTCGTTTATGCCCGCCGCGGATATACCGAAGCCCGCCTGGGCATTACCGTCACGAAGAAAATTGGTTCCGCCGTCACCCGCAATCGCATCAAACGGGTCTGTCGTGAATTCTTTCGTACCCATCGCGATCAGTATTCTGCCGCCGTTGATATTCACATCATCGCGCGCAGTGTCGCCGCGCATGCAGCCAACGACGAATTAATCGAAAGCCTTGAAAAGCTTTTTTCCCAAATTAAATGAGGGCTTGCAGGCGCAGGAGATAGGCGCCCGGATTGCTCTGCTGATCATCAGGGGATACCAGGTATTGATTTCTCCCCTGTTAGGCCCTCGGTGCCGATTCTACCCGACCTGCTCGCAATATGCCGCCGAAGCCATTTCCCGATACGGAATCCTCAAGGGCGCTCTTCTCAGCATCATAAGGCTTTCCAAATGTCACCCGTTTCATCCAGGCGGCGTCGATCATGTTCCATAATGTTTTATTGGGGATAACATGCGGGAGGCGAAGCAAGCGTTGCATTTTTTCATGGGGTCATCATCGGAAACCAAACCGCAGCAGAAATCTGAGGCCGCCGATGGCCAGGCTTGATCGGCCGATAAAGATACCCAACTGCCCTTTTCGATGATTGTGCTGCCGTCGTAGACGCTATAGGAGATGATTCAAATATGGAACAAATGCGTTTATTGTTAGCCATTGTCCTATCCTTTCTCGTTTTTGTGGTCTGGCAATGGCTGGTGGTCGAGCCCCAGACGGCCAAGCAGGCGCAGGATCAAACGTCCCCAACCGAGGCGCCATCCCCCTCGGCCGATGCCGCCGACCCCATGAGTGCCAAAGAGGAGGCGGCGGTGCCCACCGAAACAGCCGATGCCGCCGCGCCGGCACCGGCACCGACCAGCGATGGGCGCCAGGCGCGAACGTTGCGCGTCGAAACCCCACTATACTCGGCAACGTTTAGCGAAAAAGGGGCCGTGCTTGACGATCTGACCCTCAAGCGATTTCGCGAAACCACCAAGCCCGATGCCGCGCTCAAAGAAATGGTTCAGCCACGGGCCCGGGGCATTAATTTTCAAACCGGCATGAGCGGCAATAGTGTGGCCGGAATGGAAGATGCGGTCTACGAACTGAGCACCAATGACGCCATGCTAATGGTCACCGACCAGAAACAAAGCGTCGCCTTTGAATGGGTCAATGCGGAGGGGATACGCGTCCAGAAACAGTTTGTGTTCACACCGGAAAGCTATCTCATCGAGCTCAACGTGAAGATCAGCAATTATTCCGAAACGAGCATCAGCGACCGCGCGTTCGTCAAAATTGCCCAGGTGATCGAGGATCCCGAGAGCCGTATCACATTCGAAGGACCGATGGCCTTGAAAGACGATACGCTGGAAGAAATAAAGGTCAAAACGATCTCCAAAAAACCTGATCTGGAAGGGCTTTTTCGATGGATCGGTTTAACGGATCGCTATTTCATGACCGTGTTGATACCCGACGAGATCGTTTCGGCAAGCATGCAAATGGCCACGGTGGGGGATGATATGGTCATCGCGCAGCTGGTGATGCCGGAGACGTCGATTGCCCCGCGGCAGGCGAAACAATTATCCTACCGCGCTTTCATCGGTCCCAAAGAAATGGAGATGCTCTCCCAAGCCAATTATAAACTGGGCAAAGCCGTTAATTTTGGCTGGTTTGATTTTTTGGCCAAACCCTTTTTATGGATCATGAACCAAATCTACAAAGTTATTCCCAACTACGGTATCGCGATCATCCTTCTGACCCTCCTAACCAAAATCATTCTCTGGCCCCTGGGCAATAAGAGCTACAAATCCATGAATGATATGAAGCGTGTGCAGCCGCTGATGATGGAGATTCGTGAAAAGTACAAAGACGATAAAAAGAAGATGAACGAGGAAACCATGGCGCTCTACCGCACCTACAAGGTCAACCCGGTTGGCGGTTGTCTGCCCATGATCGTTCAACTGCCTGTATTTTTTGCACTTTATCGCATGTTATACCAGGCTATCGAACTTCGCCACGCACCGTTTTTCGGGTGGATCAATGATTTGTCGGCGCCCGACCGCCTTTTTCATTTCGGTTTCACGGTACCGTTCATGCAACCCCCCTACGGCATCCCCGTATTGACGATCGTGATGGGGGCCACCATGTTCTTACAGCAGAAAATGTCTCCCCCGCCGGGCGATCCGACCCAGGCCAAACTCATGATGTTCATGCCCTTGATTTTTACGGTGATCTTTATAAATTTTTCTTCGGGGCTTGTATTATACTGGTTGATCAATAATATTTTCTCAATAGGACAGCAGTACTATATCCAAAAGAAATATGCCTGAGCCGGAGGATTTTATGACGGCTGAAATGGAATTTAAGGCTAGGAATGTTAATAAAGCGGTGCAATTGGCCGCCAAAACGCTGGGGATTTCCGCCGAAAATCTGGAATATGACGTTCTATCGCACGGATCGACGGGCATTTTTGGACTGGCGGGTGTCAAAAAAGCGCGCATAAAGGTACACCCTCCGGAAATGCCCGATGTTGTTGAGGAACTTGGCCCGGAGATGCCCCACCACTTTGAAGCGGTAAGCGATTTAGCCCCCCCCGATTCAGACGAAGAACCCGGCGAGGCGCAACGGGTTGGCGAAGCCGTACTACGGCGCATGGTGGATGCCATATCGCCGGAGGCGCACATTTCGGTCGAAAAAAGCGATCGTCACCTACGATTCGAAATTAAAGGCGGGCAGTCCGGTATTCTGATCGGAAAGCGCGGGCAAACGCTGGAAGCCATGCAGCTGATCGTTGACAAGGCCGTGCGCCGGCTCAACGGACACGCCCCCCGGCTCACGATTGACGTCGAAGGATACCTGGCCAAGAAAAAAGCCGGTCTAATACGGACCGCCGAGCGCCTGGCCAAAAAAGTGGTCTCCAAGGGCAGCCCGAGCAGCATCGGTTATCTCAATGCCCAGGATCGCCGCATCATTCACCTGGCCTTTAAACACGACCAGAAGGTCCGCACCCAAAGTGTTGGCGAGGGTCCTTTACGGAAATTGATGATCTACCCGCGAAGAAAACCCAGGACCAAAATTTAATTTTCACTAAAAATCGATCATTCCCCCAAACAAGCCGCTATGATTAGCGGCTTTGCTGGTTTATCGTCAAACGGCCCCTTCATGAACCAAGACACCATCGCCGCCATCGCGACCCCGTTAGGCACAGGGGGAATTTCCATCGTCAAAATATCCGGTCCGGAGGCCCTTTCCACCGTCAGCCCTTTTTTTAGGCCCCGCAACCCCCAGCGGTACCTCGATGAGATACCAAGCCAAGTCATGGTCTACGGACATTTTATTGATTTGCACCGTGGTGATCTCATCGATGAGGTCTTGTTAACGGTCCTCAGGGGACCGCGCAGCTTCACGGGGGAGGACCTCGTTGAAATCAATTGCCATGGCGGACCCCAAGTGACGGCTGTGATTTTGGATATCCTGCTGCAAAGCGGTCTGCGTTTGGCGGAGCCGGGGGAATTCACCCGGCGTGCCTTTTTAAACGGTCGCATCGATCTTACCCAGGTCGAAGCCACCATCGATTTAATTCACGCACGTACGCGGCGTGCGGCACGGCTGAGCAGTCAAATGATGGCCCGCGGCCTGGGGGAAGAAATCTTGCGCCTAAAAAATAGGGTCGCCGAAGCACGAACGCTCATCGAGGCCGATATCGATTTTGGGGATGATATCGGGACCGAAATGGCGCCTGATTTTATCAAGAACACCATTATTGCCGAGGTCATCCCCGCCATCAACGATTTGATCGCCCATTACCACGATGGGCGGATGCTGCGGGAAGGCTTGCGGGTGGTCCTGGCCGGTACGCCCAATGTCGGAAAATCCAGTCTTATGAATCAATTGCTCGATCAGGAACGCGCCATAGTCACGGATGTGCCGGGAACCACCCGCGATACGATTGAAGAAGGCCTGGCGATTGAGGGCGTTCCCATTTCGCTCTGTGACACGGCCGGGCTTCAGCCCAGCACCGATCCCATCGATCGCATGGGGCAACGGAAGACCCGCGAAGCCATCCAAAAGGCGGATCTAATCCTTTTCATGGTGGATGCCAGCCGACCCATCGACGACAGCGATCGCCAATTGCTGGCCTACCTCGGAAACCGTCCCTATCTTGTTTTACGAAACAAGTGCGATTTGGTTGCGGATCGTCAAGCGCGAACAACCCTTGACGAAACGCCCCCGGAAGGATACCTGGATATTTCGGCCCTTTATGGAGAGGGTCTCGAAAATTTAAAAAAGCGATTGCTGGCTGCGGCGAGGGTTGATCAAGGGGCGGAAGCGAAAGCATGTCTGCCCAATCTAAGGCAGAAAGCGCTCCTGTTGCAAGCGTTGACCAAGCTTTCGGCGGTCGTCGATGCTGATCGGCAATCGATGGGTTTGGAAATCATGGCCATCGACATGCGGGAGGCAGAGCGGCACCTGAATCAAATTTTGGGTGTCGATGTGGAAATGGACGTGCTGGATGGTATTTTTAATCGCTTTTGCATCGGCAAATGATGTTTCACGTGAAACATTCGAAGCACCCAAGGGCGTTATTAGAGGGGGACCATCATGGATTTTGCACCTTATTTTTTGAAATATGAAGCCCTGGCCAAAGCGGCCGATCAAGTCTTCGAACGCGTTAAGCAGGAATTTCCGGACTGCGTGAAGTGCAAGGTGGAGTGTTCGGATTGTTGCCATGCGTTGTTTGATTTGACCCTGATCGAAGCACTTTATATGAATGAAAAGTTTAAAGCCAAATATTCCGGCGAAGCGCGCGAACGCTTGCTCGAGGATGCCAATCGAGCGGATCGCAGCATACATAAGTTAAAGCGCCAAGCCTACCGCGATCTAAAGGACGGAAAAACGGAGGATGAAATTCTATCCGAATTGGGCGACAAGCGGGTACGCTGCCCCCTGCTCAACGAACGGGATATGTGTGAGTTGTACGAACACCGGCCGATCACCTGCCGGCTCTACGGCATTCCCACCTCCATTGGCGGCAAGGGGCGGACCTGCAGCCTGTCAGCTTTTGAACCAGGCGAGGCCTACCCGACCGTTGATATCGATAAAATTCACGGGCGTCTTCAGGAGATATCCGCCGAGCTGCTACGGGATATTCAATCGGCCAACATAAAGTTGGCCGATATTCTGATGCCCCTTTCGATGGCCATGATGACCGTATTCGATGACCATTTTATGGGGGTCGGTGATCCGCCGTCCGAAAAGGAGTCCTCCTGAAATGACCGTATCCAGAAAAGAAGCCCAGGAGCGGAAGCGTTTGATCTATGACAGCCTGTCGCCCCGCAATCGAAAATATATCGATCGTATTGGCTATGAAAAATGGGATCCTTTTGAAGAACCCAAAGATCCTATCGATATCCGCAGGGATACCACCCGACGCACCAGCCAGCAACTCGTCCGGGAATTTCTTCAATCACGACCGCTGGATGCCCCCTACAGCAATGCCTATGGCCGGGGGGTACTCGACATGTGTTTAGGGATCATCAATGACGACGAACGCTATCTTGCCATGCTGGATTTTGCGGTCTGGTACAGCGCCCTGTTGAAGCGGGAAGGGAAACAAGGGGATTGAGCCTTGCCGGACCAAATGGTCTATCCGAGGGCATCGCTTCGAAGCTTACCCCCCTGCAGCGGGCTGTTTGGGCGCGCCTTGAGGCTTCTCGGTCGCTTCTTACCCATGCGGATCTGACGCGCCGGGTGGCGCTTCGCGAAGGATGTCCGCGCGCCCGGGTACGGTCGGCGATCCGTGGTTTGATCGAGGGCGGGATTCTTGAATACAGCTACTGTTTCGGTCAGTCCTACCTTGTTGCCTCCTTTCATCACCCGGTCGATATTGGTGCCAGACTCACCATTGTGCCGCCTGGCTACCGAAACGGTATTGCCGCCCACCGCCAGGCCATCGTTATTGGGCCCGGGATATCCTTCGGATGCGGTCGTCATCCAACCACCCGGCTGGCTCTCCAGATCCTTGAAGAGGGCTGGGATCTCCTTTCGGCGCGTCTTCCGCAAGAACCGATCTCCGTCATTGATATTGGCACAGGATCCGGCATCCTGGCCATCGCGGCCGTCTGTCTGGGGGCCGCGAGCGTACTGGCCCTGGACACCGATGCCTGCGCACGATCAGAGGCGCGCGCCAATGTTCGCCTGAATCCCAAGGCCACACGCATTACCGTGTCCGATAGGCTTCCGCGGAGAATCGCCAAGCCACTCCATCTTGTGCTCGCCAATCTTCGCCTGCCCACCCTGAACAGGCTGGCGCCGTGGATGCGTGCCCATTTGGCAAGGCCGGGCTATGTGATCGTAAGTGGTTTTAGAGCGGAAGAAGAGAAACGCTTGCAGACGGTCTACACCGAAAATGGCTTTCGATCCATCGGTCAGCGACGATATGCGGGCTGGTCAGCCATGTTGCTTGACCGGCCGAAGGGGTAAAGCGAGCGGTGGCGCGCGTATTCAATCCGCCCGGCTTCCCCTCCCAGGAGGCTTGAGGGCCTTAAAATTTGATGATCTAAAAAACACAACATATTGTATGCGCAATGTTTAAATAGCCCCATATGAAGCGTTTTATGGACACCGCTTGGCAGCCCTTATCTAGCAAGGCTTTGCAGGCCTGCCCGAAGTTCCTCCGGGTCTCAAAATATGAGGACCGTGCGCGGTAAGCCACCGACGGCGTCGTGTCAACCGCCGGGCTTGAAGACCAGCTTGCCGCCCAGCCACCCCGCAATACCGGCGAAGGCCAGATCGACGAGATGCAGCACCAGATAAAAAAGGCCTGGATCCCGGGCAGTTGCGGGCGCCATCCAGCCCCACAGGAAGAGGACGCCCGACAGGGCCGCAACCATTCCCCCGCAGATGATTTTCCACCGGAACAGGTTCGTCAGATGGCCGCCAAATTTGTACTGCCAATGCAGATAGCCGCTAAATAAAACCACCGGCATCGACAGCGCGGTGAAGGCCATGTTGAAGACACCGGCCTGACCAATGGCTGGCCAGTCGAAAATCGCCGCCAGCAGGACCATCACCACGGTAATGGGAAGGACGCCATTGGGGATATGCACGGCTATGGGGTGGGCGTGGTATTCGATGGCCAGATTGATCCAGTGGCGGTAGGGGTCCAATCGTTTCGGGGGCACCGGTTCCTGCGCGGCCTTCTCAGGGGGCACTTCTGAAAGTTCCTCACGGGCCCCCTTATCGACCGCCTCGGACTCTTCCAACAAAATAAATTTAGATCGATCGGCACCGCAGACCGGGCACCGCTCGGGTGGTTCCGCTCCGGTGTGAATATAGCCGCAGATAATGCACTGCCAGCGCAGATCGTCTGCCTGGGCAGGGGCGGCGGCCTGTGGTGGGCCATCGGCCGTCGGGGCGGGATCGATTTCGGAGAAGTGGGTACGGTCGACCCCGCAGACCGGGCACTGATCGGGTGGTTCCGGTCCGGTGTGGATATAACCGCAGACCCCGCACTGCCAGCGTTTGGATGGGGCTCCCTTCGTCTCCGGGGAAGTTGACGGCGGTTGATCTTTTTCTTCGCGCGTTGGGCGATCAGAGGAGAATCGATTTTGGGGGGCACCACAGAGCGGACATTGCTCCGGCGCCGCGCGGCCTTCGTGATCATACCCGCAAACTGAACATTGCCACTTTGCCATAATA
>JASFFM010000042.1:0-16758 GCA_050124295.1 Desulfobacterales bacterium
CTCGCGCGCGCTGAGCCCTTTGACCGCCACCGGGCCCACCAGGGGCAGGGTGACATACCCACGGGAGCTGACGCGCACCTTGGCGGCCAGCTCCTTGGCCTCGAACACTTCCACCTGCAGCAGGTCGCCCGGTCCCAGAAGCAGATCACCGGGATCGGTGCTGATCCGTGCGCCGGCCAACAACTCGCGGTTAAAGGCCTCTGCATCCTTGGATTCCGGCGTTCTCATGACATGGCTCTCGGCCATCATCATGTTCAGTTTTTCTTCCTTGGGGTTGTAACAGCCTGCCAGAACGAGAAGCGTCACCAGCAGGGCCCACAATACCGGTGATCCGGATCGGCAGGCAATCCTTGGTTTTGTGTTCCACATGGCTTCTGTTTCCTGTTGCATCATTGCGATCAGATAAAACGGCGGCTTACCCGCAGGGGCAAGTCGCCGTTCGTGTTTTCACCTGACGAGCCCTGCGTCAGGGAACGGCAGGACTCAGGGGAATAACCCCACCACCCCCGCCGCCACCCCCGCCGGCAGCGATGGCGGCGCCGATGGCCGCCAGGGCCGCGCCGCCGCCGATGAAATAAGCCACGGGAATCTCGTCATCATCGTCCTCTTCCTCACCGGCACGGTTTTCTGAATCTTCTTCAGGGCTGCCCGCAGGTACCAGGGGGGCGCCTTCCTCCGCGGCAGGGCCCGATTCCTGACTTTCATCGAAGAGATCCGCTTGCGCCAGGGTGATCTGACGTCCCGTGGCAATCGTCCTTTCACCATCGGCAGTCAAGACCACCAGACGACCGCCTTCCAGGATACCAAGGCGGGTGCCCTCGGGCGTCACGTCCAGATAGCCCTTTAGCAGTCCTCCTTCGCCATTGGCCATCAGGATCATCCGCTGGGTGGCGAGATCACCGTCCGGGGTTTGAAAAATCATGGGACCGGAAGCGCTGTTCATGGCAAAATAGATCGTCCCCCGGCGCACCTGCAGCTCGCGTGCGTGGGTCGCCGCCGCCAGGGAGAACAGGCTGCCATCGTCACCCACCAGGTAAAGGTTGTCCATCCTAAGGCCGCAAGGCCCTTCAGGTGCCAGCAGAAATCCTTCGGGCAAGGGCGCTTCTTCACTCAGAATGGAAACGAGCTGATCCCCGCGGTAAACTTTCACCTGGCCCTTGGGCAAGATGCGCGCCGGACCCATGGCCCACAGCGCCTGGGAGGCGATGAAGATAAAGCCCGCCAGGGTAACGGCAACCGCAATCCGCTTTTGTGTGCGTATGGCTCTCAGCAAGGCCCGGTTTCCTCAGTGGGACAGTGGGCGCGAATGAAAAAAGGACGACAGTCAAATACCTGATACTACAGTGAGATAGACCACAATTAAGGCCCCGTGTCAATCCATCGCAGCCGGCATTTGGGCTTGTTCGGCGAAACAGCTCGGCAGCTCAATCGCGGTTCTCCCCCGTCATGAGCGCTTTTCAGAAATTGCCTGCACGCGCGCGCGCCACAAGGTACGGATGGCCAGACGCAACAAGCTATCAGGAAACACCTGGACATCGGTTGACGGCCGGCGGAGGTTCCGTTAGGCAGGACCGATGAGGGGAATCCAATCGCTGCATGCAACACCAGATATTGTGCCGTCTTTTACCTTAATATACCCTCCGTTGTGTTTTTTCTTTACAGGGAAGGGGGTTTCTGGTAGGAGTGTCAGCATCGATCAGGGGGGTTGACAAACGGCGCCCCGGACGATCGACCGCCTTTACACGCTCCAGTCCAGTTGCGCTTTCCGGTGCGGTCCTGCGGCCTTGACTTCCCCCCGCGATAGACTGATTAAAGCCCTTCCGCGGGGACCGGTGCAGATAAAAAGGAGATCTTCGTTCCATGAAACTCAAGAAGCTTGAAATCCTGGGATTCAAATCCTTTCCCGATAAAGCCGCCATCCATTTTCCGCCTGGCATATCGGCTGTTGTAGGGCCCAACGGATGCGGCAAAAGCAACATTATCGACGCCCTGCGCTGGGTGATGGGGGAGCAGAGCGTCAAGACACTGCGCGGCAAGGCCATGGAAGACATCATCTTCTCCGGGAGCAGTGGCAAACCGCCGCTCAACATGGCCGAGGTGGCGCTTACCCTGGTCAACGACAACGGCAGCATGCCGGTCGAACTGCGGGACTACGCCGAGATCATGATTACCCGGCGTCTCTACCGTTCAGGCGAAAGTGCCTATTTTCTCAACAAACGCCCCTGCCGACTCAAGGACATCCGCAACCTCTTTCTGGGCAGCGGATTAGGATCCAAGTCGTTTGCCGTCATCCAGCAGGGCAACATCGGCGCCATTACCGATGCGGGACCGGACGAACGCCGTCATTTTATCGAGGAGGCGGCCGGTGTTACCCGATTTAAACAGCGCCGGGTGGAAACGGTGCGCAAGATCGAGGCCACCCGCCGTAATCTGTACCGGGTCATGGATATCGTGGGTGAGATCAAACGCCAGATGGCCAGCCTGAAACGCCAGGCCCGCAAGGCGGAGCTCTTTAAAAACTACCAGGAACGCTCACGAACCTTCGATCTGCTTATCGGCCTGCACTATTATGATCAATACGCCACCGAATTGACCCAATCCACGACCCGGCTCCAGGAGTTGAAGGATGCCGATTTGAATCACGTTTCCGAGATCAGAAAACTGGATGCGGCCGTTGAGGACATCAAACTGCAACGCCATCAGAAAAACCAAGAGATCGCCAACCAGAAATCACGCCAGTTTGAGCTCCAGCGCTCTCTGGACAAAACCGAAAACGACCTTCAGCACACCCGCGGCGACATCAAACGCCTGGATGAAGAAGTCGTCGCGCTGGAAAACGCCTGCCAAGACCTGGAGGCCAAAAACGCCCGCATGGTCTCGGAGATTGCTGAATCGGAAACCCAACAGAAGGAACTGGAGCAGGCTGTGCAGGCCGTGCGGCAGGAAATCGAGCAGGAGCGCAGCGCATCCCGCGAGGTAAACGAAAAAATGGAGGTCCTCAAGGCGGCACTGGAAGAACACCGCTCGCGCCTGACAGACCTGGTGGGTCAGGAGGCCCGCTACCGCAATATCCACCAAGCCGCGCAGAACAACCGCGAAAGCCTCCAGCGACGGCTCAAGAAAACGGACGAAGAGGCCGCCCTGGCGGTCCGCGCCCTGACCAACGCCCGCAGTGCCGAAACCCGCGCCCAGGGCCGTCTGGCCGAAAAGCAGGAGGCCCTGCGGGTAATCGCGCGGCAGATCGGGGATGTGCGGGAGCAGCTCGAGGCCCGAGGCCGCAAGTTGGCCGAACAGATCAAGCAGGGCCAAGCTCTGGAACTGGAACTGAATAAGCACCGCTCGCGCTACACGACCCTCAAGAAAATGGAAGACAACTACGAGTGGTACCGTGACGGCGTGCGCGCCATCATGCAGCGTCATTCGCCACAAGAGCGCTCACGCGAGGGCATTCGCGGTCTGGTGGCCGACGTCATCACCCCCGAGCCCGGGTACGAGGTTGCCGTGGAAGCGGCGCTGGGCGAATCCCTTCAGTATGTACTGGTGGACGGGCAGCGCCATGCGCACGGGGCCATTGACTACCTGCACGAACAGGCCTCGGGGCGTAGCGGGTTTGTTCCGCTGGACACTTTTCGCCCTCTGGCAAAGGCCGCGGACGAACTGTCCCTGCCGCAATCCTGCCTGCTGAACCATGTGCGCGTGGAGGACGCCTACCGACCCATCGCCCATGCCCTCTTTGGCCATGTCGCCGTGGTCGACGACCTGGCGGAGGCCACCTCCCGTTTCAACCGCAACGGGGTCCTTCAGACCATCGTGACCCGCAAGGGCGAAGTCGTGACTTGCCAGGGAGCCTTCGTGGGCGGCGGCGGCGATGGCTCGGCCGGTATCCTGGCCCAGAAGAAGGAGATCCGTGAACTCGCCAGCCAGATCAAGACGCTGGAAAACCGGATCACCGGCGCACGGGAAATCCAGTCGGCCCTGACTTCCGAGGTAAAAACCCTGGAAACCGATCTCCAGGTGCTCTTGACGGAGAAACACCAGATTGTGCAGGATGAAATCGAGGCCCAGAAAAAATGCTACCGTGCGACGGAGGACCTGAACGCTGCTGTCCGCCATCAGGAGATCGTGCAACTGGAACAGGACCGTTTGCAGGGAGAGGAAAGCGACATCGGGCAGGAAATCGATCAGGTCAGCGGGGTCCTCAACGATATCGCCGGCCATATCGAAACGACCCAGAATCAGGTGGCCGCAACGTCTACGGCACTGGAATCCGTCACCCACCAGATGGAGGTCTTCCAGCAGAAAGAAATGGACGTTCGGCTGCGCCTGACCGCCCTGCAGGCAAAGATGGAGAACAATGCCAACAGTCTGCGGCGCCTGAAAGAGTTCCAAAGCGACGGCACCCAGCGATCCGAGGAATTGAACCGTGAGATTCAGTCCAAGCGTGAGCGCGGCCAGGACGCCCGTCGGCGCATCCAGAAGTTCGAGGAAGTCCTGGCCCTGCATTACGGTGAACTGGAGCAGTTGACCCGCATCTTGGGTATCAACGAAGAAAACTACCAGGCCATCGATCGCCAGTTGCAGGAAAGCGACCAGACCATTGCCCAACTACAGTCCCGGAGGGAGCGAAACAACGAAAAACTCCGCCTGCTTGAAGTGGATGTGTCCCAGCGCCGCATGAAACGCGAACATATCGTGTCGCGCCTAAACGAGCGCTACCAGGGCGGAGTCGACGCCTTTCGGCGGGAGTTGCAGGCCAAAATGAACGCCGACTTCAACCCCACCATCGAAGAAGCCGAGCAGGAGCTTGAACGCTGCCGCCAGAAACTGGCCCAGATCCACGACGTTAACATGGGGGCCATCAAGGAATACGAGCAGTACAAAACCCGCTACGATTTTCTCTGCAAGCAGCAGGATGACCTGAATCAGGCCATTGAGGACCTCCAGACCGTCATCCGCAAGATCAACACCTTCACCCAGGAGCGTTTTCTGACAACCCTTGCGCAGGTCAATGAGAAACTCGACGAGGTTTTCCCCAAGCTGTTCGAAGGGGGTGCGGCCCATCTGGTGCTGGCCAATCCAAAGGACCCGCTCGAGTCTGGCGTAGAGTTCATGATTCAACCGCCGGGCAAAAAGGTCACCCGCATGAGTCTGCTTTCAGGTGGAGAAAAAGCGCTTGCGGCGATCGCCTTTATTTTCTCGATCTTCCTGATTAAACCGACGGCCTTCTGCCTGCTGGACGAAATCGATGCGCCCCTGGACGAGGCCAACGTCTACCGTTTCAATGATTTGCTCAAAATCATCGGTGCCAAATCCCAGATCATCATGATCACCCACAACAAGAAGTCCATGGAATTTGCCGACACCCTCTTTGGCATCACCATGGAAAACAAAGGTATCTCCAAGGTGGTCTCGGTCAACCTGGAGCGCGACGCGGCTTAAGTTCCCCACGGTCTCATCGCAGTTCAAAATCCAGTACGTTGGATACCCCACGCCTGCCAAAGGAACAATGAAATCAGCCTGGAGGCGAGGTTGCAGAAGGGCTGGTTCGCTATGGTCGGGAGGCCAACATCGAGAGGCGGGCCAGCGTCACATCGATCTTTCCTGGTTTCTCCTTGGGGGGTGGCCTTTTTTGGTGCTAACGGCGCGCGTGTTGGCCAGACAACTCACGTGCAGATAGCCCAGCCGCCTTGCAATTTTACCCAAAACATTTTAAGAGAAGCCACCCGACGGGTGCTGGCCCCGGGTACAGGGGCGCTAGCTTGCAATCCTAAACGGTGTCATTAGGAAACACGCTTAGAACCGATGCTGGGCAAATCGTGCCCCATCGTCAGCGCCAATCCTGGTTGACCGTTAATAAAATCTGGCCGATCAAACGCTCGGCCGGCACTGAGAGAGATCGCCACAATGGCCTTTAAATGGCTCAGACGAAAAAAAGACCTCCAAGATGCCCCCATTCCCGAAGAAGATCCTGATCTTGCGCTGACCGAGGACAAGGACGCGACCACTGAAGATCGGGCCGAAGCCCCGATCCCCGAAACGCAGCCCGAGGAGGCGGACCGGTTGCAGGAGGCTGCCGCGGAAAAGAACTCGAAGGAGACGGAACCATTGGAAGACCCTGCGGAGGCGCCACCGGCGCGTGGCGGTTTCATGTCGCGGCTGCGGCGAGGGTTGACCAAGACCCGGGACATCCTCAACACTGACATCGAAGACCTGTTCAGCGGCAGGCGCCAAATTGACGACGAATTGCTCGAAGAACTGGAAGAACTCCTGATAACAGCCGACATCGGTGTCCAGACCACGATGGATCTGATCGACCGCATTTCGCGTAAAGCGCGCAAGATCTCAACCCCCGAAGACCTGAAGATGACCCTCAAGGATGAAATTCTGGCGATCATCGATGCGGCGCCGGTTGCGGTGGACCGGACCATGCCGACACCGCGGGTCATCATGGTCGTTGGCGTCAACGGGGTCGGCAAGACCACCACCATCGGTAAACTGGCGGCCCGCTACGGCCGCGACGGCAAGAAAGTGCTCATTGCCGCCTCGGACACCTTCCGGGCCGCGGCCATCGAGCAGTTGAGCATCTGGGCCGCGCGGGCGGGGGCGGACATTGTCAAGCACAAAGATCAGGCCGATCCGGCGGCCGTGGCATTCGACGCCGTCGAAGCCGCGATGGCCCGTGGAACGGATATCGTTCTGGTGGACACCGCCGGTCGCTTGCACACCAAAGTCAACCTGATGGAAGAGCTGAAAAAAATCAAACGCTCGCTGTCCAAAAAATGTGCCCAGGCTCCCCATGAAACCCTGCTGGTGCTGGATGCCACCACCGGGCAGAATGCCCTGTCCCAGGCCAAGCTCTTCGACGAAGCCATCGACCTCGACGCTTTGGCCCTGACCAAACTGGACGGGACAGCCAAAGGGGGCATCGTCGTCAGCATCTGCGGCACACTGAACATTCCGCTGAAGTACATTGGTGTCGGTGAACAAATCGACGATCTGCAGGATTTTGACCCTCGGCAGTTTGTGGAGGCTCTGCTCTAACGACTGCGGCAGGAGAAAAACGCAGCGCCGGTGGATCAGGCCTAGCCACCCAGGGTGCGCGCTGATCGCCGCCTAAATTCCCAGCCCCAGGGGCCGGCCAAAAAACTTGCCCAAACACTTCTCCCCGTTCCCAACCGCTGCTGCATTCTGCTGGCCATGGCAACATTCATTCAATACACCTGAAGGTCAACGGGTTTGCGGTCGGAAATTCCTTTCAGCGCATTCTATTCTTTTGACATCAAAGCTGCCCTCTAATATGCACAAGGCATTGCAGCGTCGGTACGCCTTTATCAACCTATCACACAAGGGGGGCACGAAGAGGACCCAAGCAGAAATCGCAGAAAAGGCCGCCAAAGACGCCGGAATCTCCAAAGTGGCGGCAGCCGCGGCTCTAAGCTCGTTCATGGGCAGTGTGACCAAGGCCTTGAAAAATAAAAACGGCAAGGTAACGTCGGTGGGTTTTGGCGCCTTTCAAAAGGTTCGCCGCAAAGCACGCAAGGGACGCAATCCGCAAACGGGCGCGCCCGAGACATCCCTTTCCGGCGTTATCAAGGGCTTGCGGTCGCATGCCCACCGCGGCGCTCCAGAGGGCCTTGTACGGGAGGCCTCCAACGCGTGCAATATCCGGGTTAGATGTTTTTTCGGCAGCACATCGCCAACGAGATACTTTCCCCGCAGCGTGCGGGATGAGTTTTCCCCTCCAGCCCATGGATTACGCTTTTCGGGGGCAGCCCGGGGCAACCGCGCACCCTTGGTTTTTTGCTCAAGGCCTTATTTGGAAATCCTCAAAAGTACCGCTGAAATCTTCCCATTGGATATCAAGACTGTCGACACGGGCGATGGGCGGCCCTTGGCGGCACCAATCGATGAGATCGTTGACCGGCCGAGACGGACCCTCGAGCACCGCTTCCACCCGACCGTCGGGAAGGTTGCGCACCCACCCGACGACCCGACAGCGCTGGGCTGCTTGAAGGGTTTCCCAGCGGAAGGCGACCCCCTGCACCCTTCCCGTAATCAGTAACCTGGCCCTGACATTGGATTCCATGGTTCCCTCCCCCTTACTTCCGCCAATCAGCGTTAGCAATGACAAGTACACATTTAGCCGGTCATGAGTGCGGCCCTGCGCTTTTATCACCTGCCAGACATTGATGGCACGGATGGGAAAAAGCGCGCGGACGATTTGTGCTCGCCGACCGGCGGGCGCCTTGCGGGGCACTCCACCCCGGTCGTCAACACACCGAATGACGCGGGACTACAGCGTTTTCTTGTGTGGGAAACAATGAATGCAGGTCATTTTGAGACCTTCTCCGCATCGGCAATTTCACTCCAGGCAGCCATCCCAGACAGGCGGTTAAAACGAGCCCTACCCCTGCCCTTCTTCAATCATCGCCCACAGCGCATCCTCGTCGATCACCGCCACATCCAGCTTCCGGGCCTTGTCCAGTTTGGATCCGGGCGAGGCCCCGGCCACCAGATAATCGGTCTTACGGCTAACCGCACCGGTCACCTTGCCGCCGGCGGCCTCAATGTGCTGCTTGACCTCGGACCGGGGCATGCGCGCCAGGGCTCCGGTCAACACAAACGTCAGTCCCGCCAGGCCGGTGGCGCGCCGGGTGCGGTCAGTCATTACCTGCACACCGGCTGCCTGCAGCCGGGCAATCATGGCCCGGTTTTCTTCCTGTGCGAAAAAAGACACGACACTGGCAGCCACAATCGGTCCGATCCCATCGATAGCCTCCAGTTCCTCCATAGGGGCGGCCTGTAAATCCGCAAGCCCCGCGTAGTGCCGAGCCAAGAGACGCGCCACGTGTTCGCCGACATGGCGGATGCCCAGGGCGAAGATGAAACGGTCGAAGGAAATGGTTTTGCTCTCCCGCAGGGCCTGGATGAGGTTGGCGGCTGACTTTTCGGCCATGCGGTCCAGATCCGCCAGACGGTCGGCATCCAGGGCAAAAAGGTCGGGGAAGGATCTCACCAGGCCACAGGTTACCAGCTGGTTCACCAACTTTTCGCCCAAACCTTCGATGTCAAAGGCGGCTTTGGCAGCAAAGTGCCGAATGCGCTCTTTGATCTGAGCCGGGCAGTCCGCATTGACGCAGCGCACAGCGATCTCGCCTGCGCTGCGGGTCACGCTCGCCCCGCAGGACGGGCATTCGGTGGGCATGCGGAATCGACGTTCGGTGCCCAGGCGCTTGGAGACGATGGGCATGACCACCTCGGGGATGACATCGCCGGCCCGTTGCACCAAAACCATGTCGCCGATGCGAACATCTTTGCGGTCGATCTCATCCTGGTTGTGCAGTGTGGCCCGGCTCACCACCACGCCGCCCACGGCCACCGGCACAAGGTGCGCCACCGGCGTCAAGGTGCCCGTGCGTCCCACCTGGACATCGATGGTTTCCAGCCGGGTGGTGGCCTGGACGGCCTTGAACTTGTAGGCTGTAGCCCAGCGCGGGCTGCGCGAGGTTGTCCCCAGACGTTCCTGCAAATCGCGGTCATCCACCTTGATTACCATGCCGTCAATGTCGTAGGGCAGGGTTGCCCGGCGGGCCTCCAGGGTTCGAAAGACAATCAGGACCTCTTCGATGGTGCTGCAGGACTGGACCAGGGGATTGACGGGCAGACCCAGCGTGCGAAGCATTTCCAGCAAAGCACTCTGGGAGGCCGGCACGAGGCCTTGCATGCTGCCGATACCATAACAGAAGATATTCAGCGGTCGTCGCGCGGTGATCTGGGAGTCCAGTTGCCGCAGCGAACCGGCGGCGGCATTGCGAGGGTTGGCAAAGGGGGACTGCCCTGCAGCGGTGCGCTCCCGATTGAGTTTTTGAAAGGCATCCCGGTGAATGAAGATTTCACCGCGCACTTCCAAGGTGGATGGCAGGGCGGCCTTCGCAGGTCGGGTCAGTCTGAGCGGCAGAGATCGAATCGTGCGCACATTGGCGGTGATATCTTCGCCCGTGACCCCGTCACCGCGGGTGGCGGCCTGCACCAAATAGCCCTCCCGGTAGACCAGTTCCACCGCGACCCCATCCATCTTCGGTTCGACCATGTAGGTGACCGGGGGGTCCATCTTAAGCATACGCAGAATGCGGCGTTCGAACTCGATCACATCTCCATCGCCGAAGGCGTTGTCCAAGCTCAGCATCGGCACGGTGTGGGTCACCGTGCTAAATTTCGACAAAGGCGGCGCACCCACCCGGTGGGTGGGAGAGTCGGGGGTGACCAACGCCGGCCAGCGAACTTCCAACTCGCGCAGCTCCTGCATCAGGCGGTCATACTCGCTGTCGGCAATTTCGGGATCGTTCAGAATGTAATAGCGGTGGTTGTGCCGCGTCAGTTCTTGGGCCAGGAAACGGGCCCGTGCTGCAATCTCGGGGGTTAGAGCGTCTGGCATAATATTTCAATCGTGCGGCTCGCGGTCCGGCGGCCTTTTTGGAAACGGGGATCGCTAAAGCCCGGCCGCCAGTTGAAGTCGAACAGTTCATCGGATACCACCAGCAGGGCGGCAAAACGAACCTTGAGAAGCCGGGCCACCGTCAGGCAGGCCGAAATCTCCATCTCGACCGCCAGGGCGCCCCGGCGCTGAAAGGCGCTTACCTTGCTCGGCGTCTCACGAAAGACAGCGTCGGTGGACCAGACCGGTCCTTCCTGATAAGGTTGTCCCTGGTCGGCCAGAACGCTTTTGACCTCGCCGTGCAGGTCGCCCTCCGGCAGGTGAACACAATCGCGGGTGTCATGGTAACCGCGCGAGGTGCCTTCGTCGATAAAGGCCGCGGTCGGCAGCAGGATGTCGCCGATTTGCAACTGCGGATCAATGGAACCGCACCAGCCCAAGAAGAGAAAGTGGGCCGCGCCCCAGGCGGACAGCACCTCCAACAGCATGGCGGCCTGGGGTGCTCCCATGAAGGGCCCCACCAGGCAAAAGCGCGACCGATCCCCGGCGTTCTGGTAGATGCGACTCAGATACAAGGCTTCGCCCCGGTCGTCGGTCAGGGGCAGTGCTTGACGCAGGCCTTGCAAATCAGGCCCGGTGGCGGCCAGGACGACCACGGGCGGAATTGGCCGTTTGTCCTCACGGCGGGCCGGCGGCTGAATGATGGCTTCTTCCACGGACACCCCCCAACGCGGCAAGGTCGGATTCCGCACTTTGCGTGCTTTCACCCGCTGCGTGGGCATGTGTTGATGGGTGGCGATGATGCCCCCAGGGCATTGAATCGCACGCCGCTTGCGAGCGGTGAACCCCAAGCGCATTTTTCGATACCGGAATAGGGGCGCCCGCTTTGCACGCGCCGAGCATCGATGCGATAACCAGGAAAAAGCGCACCACCTGTCTAAGTAAAGCGCGTGTCGGTGTCCTCCGGTTTAGATCCGCGATGCGCAGGAAAAAGCTTGGCCCAGATCGCTTTCGGAAGGTTCGATTGCTTGCGCAACCGCCTTGGGACGAAACGTCCAGGGCCACGAGCGCCGCTGCTTCATCGCCATCGGCGTTGGGGTTGCCCAAGCGGCATCACATCGGCCCTGCACGACGGCTCAAGGCTTCCTTAACCTCGTCGATAATATCGTACAGCCACAGAACGTCTTCGATGGTCAGGCGTCCGGCCTTTGAAGGGGCACGGTCCGTACCATCTTTCTTTTTCAAGATGCGCGGGCCGATCTGTAGCTTGGGCTCGCCGTCGGCATACTGATTGATGCTGACCATCAGTCCGGTTTCAACGCACTTCCATTCCTGAAGAACTTTGTCTTTATCCGCTTCATAAGGCATGTCCAACATCTCTCCCTTGGTTTTGGCGGCCATTATCCCCCGCCGGGGATCATCAGGTGGTGATTTTCGAAAAATCGGCAATGTGGGTGAACAGGCCGGCCAGGCGCTCCAGCAAGGCCATGCGATTGCGGCGCACGGCGCGATCTTCGGCATTGACAAGAACCCCCTCGAAGAAGTTGTCGACCGGACCCTTGAGGGTCGCAATATTCTGCAGGGCGGCGGCGTAGGCCCCTTTTTGGATTTGGCCAGCCACCTTATCCCGCACCCCGCGGTAAGCCTTCAGCAGATCGGCTTCGCAGGGATCCTCAAAAAGGCTTTCGTCCAGCGGCAGATCGGCTTTCCGATGATCCCCCCGTTCCGATTTCTTCAAAATATTGACCACGCGCTTGAAGGCCACGGCCAGGGGTTCGAAGCCCGCGTCGGAGCGCATCCGATCCAGGGCCGCGACCCGCTGCCAGGTATCCGGGATCTGGTCCACAGTGACGGCGGTCACAGCGGCTACGCTGTCCTTGGCAAAACCCTCGTCGGTCAGAATACGTTCGATCCGACGCACGAAGAAGATATAGATGGTCTCGGTCAATTCCGCCATATGGTCGGCGGTTTGCGCGCCAAACTGCTCCAGCCCGAAACCAATCAGCGCTCGTAGTGATACGGGCAGATCCAGGGCCCGCAAAATCTGCACCACCCCAATGGCCTGACGGCGCAGGGCGTAGGGGTCGGCCGCTCCGGTCGGTGCCAGTCCGACACTGAAGCAGCCGCAGATGGAATCCATCTTGTCGGCGATGGATACGATACCCCCAGTGCGGGTCTCGGGCAGCGCACCCCCGGATCGGGTCGGCCGGTAATGCTCTTCGATGGCAGTCGGAACCTCGCCCGGTTCACCGTCCACCGCGGCGTACACACGCCCCATGACACCCTGCAATTTGGGAAATTCCACCACCACCTGGCTGACCAGGTCGGTTTTACAAAGGTGCGCGGCGCGATTCACCTGGTGCTTCAGGTCCCCATTGCCCCCGACGACACCCACCAGATAGTCGCCCAGGGATGCAATTCGTCGGCTCTTGGCCCGCATGGAACCAAGTTTGGCCTGAAAGAGAACACCGCTAAGCTTGTCAAAACGGGCGTCGGCCGAAACTTGCAGATCGGCCCGGTAGAAAAATTGGGCATCACTCAAGCGTGCCCGTAAAACCCGCTCATGTCCGCTGGCCACCAAATCCAAATCGCGGGTCCGTGTATTGTTCACGGCAATAAAAGCCGGCAAAAGATTGCCGGCGGCATCGACCACGGCAAAATACTTCTGGTGCTCACGCATGGCTGTGATCAGGACTTCCCGGGGCACCTCCAAAAACTCGTTCTCGAAGCGGCCGGTGGTGGCAATAGGGTTTTCCACCAGATTGGTGACGATATCCACCAGCGCGTCGTCTTCCAGCACACGGCCGCCTGCGGCGGTCGCCGCCCGAGCCACCTCTTCGATGACCAGTTTCCGCCGCGAACCGATATCTGCAATGACATGGGCCTGTTTTAGAGCATCGCCATAATCATCGGCATGCGCCAGTTTCACTTTCCCAGGCGCCATGAATACGTGCCCACGACTGTAGCGGCCACTTTTGACGTTGCCGACCGTAAATGGAATCGTGCGGTCGCCGAGTAAGGCGACAATCGTGTGAATGGGTCGGGCAAAGGCGATCTCCAGTTCGGCCCAGCGCATGGATTTGGGAAACGGCACCGCCAGCACCACTTCGGGCAGCAAAGCCTTCAGCACGGTACGGGTGGCCAGCCCACGCTCGGTCCGGCGGGCGGCCAGGTATTCACCCTTGGCCGTTACCTTGCGTTTCAAACGGCTCAGGGGCACTCCCGCTTTTTCGGCGAATTTGCGAGCCGCCACCGTAGGCTGGCCAGCATCGTCGAAACCCGCGCGGGCCGGCGGTCCGAGGACCTCCGTCGATTCGGAGCGCTGCTTGGAGGCCACATCGGCTATTTCAAGCGCCAGACGCCGGGGCGTACCGAAGCTCCGCAGCCTCCCGTGGTCGATCCGGGCTGCCGCCAGTTTCTCGGTCAATAGGCTCTCCATGGCACGCAAGGCCGGAGCAATATAGCCGGCGGGGATTTCTTCGGCCCCGATTTCCAGTAACAGTTTTTCCATGTCTTCACCTCGTTGATTCTTCCCAGGATTCATTCCGTCCGTATCTGGACGCTGCAGGCCGCTTCGTCGGTCATTACAATTTGGGGATTCCCCGTTCCAACAGGGGGTAGCCCATGGCTTCACGCTGATTGACGTAGGCTTCCGCACAGAGTCGGGCCAAATTGCGGATGCGGGCAATGTAACCGGTTCGCTCGGTGACACTGATAGCCCCGCGCGCATCCAGAAGGTTGAAGGTATGGGAACACTTCAGGCAGTATTCGTAGGCGGGCAGCACCAGGCCGGCGGCGATGATACGTTGGGCTTCAGCCTCATACTGGCCGAAGAACCCGAAGAGCATGTCCACGTCGGCCTTCTCGAAGTTGTAGGTTGACTGCTCGACCTCCTGTTGATGGTGAACATCACCGTATTTGACGCTGCTATTCCACATCAGGTCGTAGACGTTGTCGACCCCTTGGAGGTACATGGCGATTCGCTCCAAGCCATAGGTCAGCTCCACTGAGATGGGGGCTAATTCAATGCTGCCACATAGTTGGAAATAGGTAAATTGGGTGATTTCCATGCCGTCCAGCCAGACTTCCCAGCCCAAACCCGCCGCCCCTAGCGTGGGGGATTCCCAGTCATCTTCAACGAACCGGATATCATGCTCCAGCGGATCGACTCCCAGCACCTTCAGGCTCTGTAGGTAAAGTTGCTGCACGTTGTAGGGCGATGGTTTCAAGATCACCTGGTACTGGTAATAGTGCTGCAGGCGGTTGGGATTGTCCCCGTAGCGGCCGTCTGTTGGACGGCGGGAAGGCTGGACATAGGCCACATTCCAGGGTTCCGGGCCAAGGGCACGCAAAAGGGTGGTGGGATGAAAGGTCCCCGCCCCCACTTCCAGGTCGTAGGGTTGGGCCAGCACACAGCCTTTGCGGGCCCAAAACTGCTCCAGTTTCATAATGACGTCTTGAAAATGCATAAGAACTCCTCGGCGCTTAACGCTTCATGGTTCGGTGTGCGGGCGGCCATACCGCAGCGGCTCACTGGTCTTGCCCATGACGCGGGCGGACTTCAACCATCAGGCCATTCAGCTCGGGTCGCACATCCAATAATGTCGCTTTACTTCGCTTCGCTAAAATTGTCTTCCAATCTCCCCGGAGGCGCTTTATGGTTTCGGCCTCCCCCACGGCCCACAGACAGCCGCCCCCGCCGGCCCCTGTAAATCGCCCCCCGCAACTACGGCGTCGGGCGGCATCAATCAGCTCCCGGCCCATATCATCCAGCACCTGCGGCGTCATAGCGCACCGGATGGCGGTCTCTTCCCACATGGCTTCGGCGGCTGCCGCCCAGTTCCCTCTGTCGAGAGCGGCGCCGAACCGGCGCACCCAGTCCGCCACACGGACCCATTGCGTGCGATCCCGACCAGCCAGGAATCGGCGCACCCAGGTGCCGTTTATATCCCGCGATTCGTGTGGAATACCGCCATAGGCCACCAGAAGGTGATCCTTAAATGTCTGCGGGGTGATGCTCCGGGCAAGCGTTTCCCGGCGAACCGCTAGACCGTCGGCAGCGATTTCCCAGTGCCACAGGTTCACCCCGCCGTAAGCCGCTCCGAGCTGATCCTGAACGCCGCAAGGAACGCCCGCCACCGTCTCTTCGATTCGTTGAGCATGACGCACGATCTGATCCCGGGTTAAATCATCGCCCCCCGCGAGAGCACGGCAGCGGGCCAGTGCCCCCACCAGTGCCACGGCAGCTACCGATGATCCCCCTAACGCACTGCGAGGGGGTGAGGCGCTGTCAATTTTGATGTGCACACCGGCAGCTTTGAAATGGACCGCCACAGCAAACATCAGGCCCAGAACATGATCAAAAGGGGCCTGGTTGAGGGGAAAGGCCGCGCTATCGAACCCCCGGGAACTGACTTTGATCCAGCCTTCCCGGTAAGGGTGCAGCGTTACCCGAGTGCGCATGTTCAAGGCCACGTTCACCGTGCAGGGATCGGCATACTGCAACGGGTAGTAAAACGTGCCGATGTCCAGGGTGCCCCCCATGTCCACCCGGCAAGGCGCCGAAGCCTTTACCACATAGTCCGCGACAATGTCGCCCATGCCCTGTTCCCTAACGTCACCCATCAGTGGCCTCGCAGAGCCCCGACTGCGTGCGGTTCCGAAGCCGGTCGAATCTGGCGCAAAACCTTTAAGCTGCGGGGTTCTTTGCCCAGGTGATAAGGAACAAACGTTTCCAGAAAACGCTGCGCTTCGCTCAGCCCCTGGGGTGAAAAGCGCAGTCGCCCCCCACGATTCAGGTCGCCCTGGGCAAGCCACTGCAGCTGTTTGATCGTGCCTCGCGATAGACACGCATGGTCCCCGCTATCCTCGCCGCATTCGTGACAGCGCAACCCGCCGCGGGGCAGATCGAAGCCCGACACATGCTGCGATGGACCGTTCAGGCCCGACTTACAAACACAGCAATAATTGAGATTCGGGCAAAGCCCGGCGATGTCCAGAAAGCGCATCTGAAACATCAGGTTCAAGAGGGCCGGATCCGTCTGCTGCTGGTCGAGCCCGCCCAGCATGGTGGCCAGCAAGCGGTAAAGTCGGTCCATGGGCTGGGCCTCTTCGGCCCAGGCCGTCACGAGTTCAGCCCAGTAACTGGCATAGGCCGTATGCAGCATATTTTCACGGATGGCGGCAAAAGGCTCTTGCAACAATGCTTCCTGCAGCACGGGCAGGCCCGATCGCCGCGAGCTCCGGCAGGTGATGTTTAGAATCGAAAACAATTCCAGCACGCCGGCAAAACGCTTTTTACTCTTCTTGGCGTGCTTGGCGAT
>JASFFM010000043.1:0-16721 GCA_050124295.1 Desulfobacterales bacterium
GCCCTGCGGCGTTTGAAAAGAACCATCCGGGTTGTTTTGCAGGTACCCCAATATGTAAGGCGCTTCGGGCGATGGTCCCAGGGCCTGGCGGCCCGGGGCACCCTCACCCGGAACCATCGAGGGGTCAACGGCCTGATAGGCATCCACCGGGCGATTTTCCTCGATTTCGATCCGGTTGGCCAGCGACGCCTCCATGGTATCGAAAAGGGTTTCCGCGAAAAACCGCATCCGCGACGTTTCTTCCTGGGCCAGACCGCGGTAGGTCCGCACCACGACATAGGTCATGGGAACGGCCGTGGCCACCGCGAACAGCAGGATGAGCAGTTTCAATCGGTTCATGGCCGGTCATCTGTCGCCAGGCGATACCCCTGGCCCCGGACCGTGTGAATGAAGGGCCGCTCGCCGATCAATTCCGCGATTTTCTTGCGCAGTTTGAGCATGTGAATGTCCACCGTGCGGGTTTCGATATCGGCATCGGCGTAGTGCCAGACCTCGGTCAGCAGTTCCTTCTTGGATACGATGCGATCCTGATGCCGATGCAGAAAAGTGATGATCTCCATTTCCCGGCGGCTGAGGGCCATGGATGTCTTTCCGTAAGTCGCCTCCAGGGTCTTGCCCAGGAATCGTATGCCGTTGGATTGGATGTCGGTTTCCCCGGACAGCCTGCCGGAGCGCCGCAGGAGTGCTTCCACCCGAACCATCAATTCACGCAGCGAGAAAGGCTTGCAGACATAGTCGTCCGCCCCGGCCTTGAAACCCGTTACCACGTCGTCTTCGGCACCCTTGGCCGTCAACATGAGAATACCCTGCGAGGGCCGGCGCTCCCGGATGCGCCGGCAGATCGAAAACCCGTCCAGGGAGGGCAGCATGACATCCAGAATGATCAGGTCGAACGGATGCTCCAGGGCGGTCTGGAGCCCGTCACGGCCGTCATCGACCCCGTCCACGTGGTAACCATTGAAAACCAGGACATCCATGAGACCGGTCAGGATGGCCGGATCGTCTTCTACGACCAGAATACGCGCTTTGGTGGCGGACATGGCAAGTATCCTTCCTGTTCACTCCTGCGGCACCCTGCCTAACGGGTAGAACCTACAACATCGCCGGTAAATCACAAAGCAAAACTTATGTAAAAAACCCGGGCCGATCTTTTGCAGTTCTTTGAATTGTCTTACCTCCCGGCCTTGTTAGGATGACGCCAAAAGGATGTATTGGATTCAGTCAACCCCAAGGAGGTTTATCATGCAAAAGAGACAACATCATGCCCTGCTGGTCGTCTTAAGTTTGATCCTGATCACCGGTGTCGCCATGGCAATCACCCGCCAAAACTCGCCGGATCGCGGCCCAACGGGGCCTTACGCCGGAAGCCCTTCCACCCTTCCGGACGGCCTCAGCGTCAGCGCCCGTTTGGTGCAGGACAAAGTGCTGCTGGGATCCAAGGGCATGGTTACCATGGCGCTGACCCTGCAAACACCCCCGGCACCGACTTCCGACCGGCAACCACAGAAGGCCGTCGATCTTGTGGTCGTGCTCGACCGCAGCGGCTCGATGAACGGCCGCAAGATCAGTGATGCCCGCCGGGCCGTCCAATGGCTGATCGGTCATTTGTCCCCCCAGGATCGCCTGGCACTGGTGGCCTATGACAATGGGGCCGAGCCGCTATCCGGACTCCTGCCCATGACGGCCGCCAACCAGCATGAACTGTCCACCCTGATCGGCAAGGTTCACCCGGGCGGTGGCACCAACCTGGGCGGAGGACTGCAAGCCGGTCTGGAAATCCTCTCCGCGACAGCATCCGACAGCGCCCATCGCAAGCTTGTCCTCATATCGGACGGCCTGGCCAACCAGGGTGTCACCGATCCGCATGCCCTGGCCCAAATGGCCGCCGGGGGTCTGGCCCATGACTGGGTCGTGAGCACGGTCGGTGTCGGCCATGATTTCAATGAGCATCTCATGACCACCCTGGCCGACCACGGTGCCGGCCATTACTACTACCTGGAAAACCCGGCTGCCTTCGCCGCGGTGTTTGAACGGGAATACCGCCAGGCGGTCACCACCGCCGCATCGGCAATCGCCATCCGTATGCCCCGGCACGCGGGCATCAATCTGGTGGATGCCGGTGGTTACCCCATCCAGGCGGCCGACGGCAACATCACCATCCATCCCGGCAATATGCGCTACGGCCAGACCCGCACCCTTTACCTGACCTTTCAAATAACGACCGACACACCCCGCAAGGTGACCATCCAGGGCCTCCAGGTCCATTTTACCGACCGTGGCGGTCAGCTGAAAACATCGTCTCTGGCCAACGCCTTCACGATCGCCTGTGTCGACAATGCGGATGAGGTCGTGGCTTCGATACGCAAAGAGGCCTGGGCCCAAAAAGTTCTTCAGGAAGATTTCGGCCGCCTGAAGGAAGCCGTGGCGGACGCCATCCGCAGCGGAGACAAGGAGCAGGCCATGGCGCAGATTCAGTTGTACCGGCAGGAAAAGGCCGAGCTCAACCGGGTGGTGGCTTCCCCCCAGGTGAGCGAAAACCTGGAAAAAGAAGTGCATGCTCTGGGGGCCTATGTGGAGGACACCTTTGCCGGCAAGCCTGCTGCCGTGAGGGCCAAGCAGAAGAAGAATGCCAAAACCTTGCAATATGAAGGCTACCAGAAGAGAAGGGATATAAATTAAGCCTATAGGATCCAAGGCTCCGAGGGGTCAATCGAAAAAAAGAACCGACCAAAACCGATCGACCTTACCCCCTTGAATCCTCTTCTTCTATCAAATCCAAGGAAAGTTGAACAAACCAATTAACCCAACCTCAGGAGGTCATCATGGGGATCATGTCACGCGCCATCCGATTGTGCAAAGCCGATATGCACGGGGTGATGGATCAACTGGAAGACAAGGATTTACTGCTCAAGCAACACCTGCGCGAAATGGAAGCGATCATCGCCGGCCGGCAGGCGCGCATCGCCCGGCTCGAGGAGGCCGCAGGCACCGCCCGGCGGGATCTGACCCACTGCGACAGGCAGGCCCGGTTGCTGGAAGATGATCTGGATCAGACCGTTGCCCGTGGCAAGGACGATATCGCCCGTATGTTGATCCGTAAATTGCACCCCCTGCGGCTGAGGATCAGCCGGCTGCAGGAGCAGATCGAGCACCTGGAGGCCGAGTCGTCCGAGGAGCAGGAAGGCCTTTCTTTTCAGAAGCTGAAATACGATGAAATCCGTCTGAAGGTTGCCACGGCAAGGGCCAAAGACCGGCTTGCCGGGGGCATGCCGGAAAGGGTGTCATCAGAAGGCAGGTGCAGCACGCAAATGCCCAGTGAAGAAGAAATCGAATGGGAACTCCTACAACGCAAGGATGCTATTGGCAATGGGAGGATGACATGAACAGAGACCATCGCCCCGTTCGAACAACCATTATCATCGGTGGTGCGGGAACCCTGGCCTATATGATTGCCTACTGGGGGCTGCGCTGGCATTGGGCCTGGCCGGCCATCGCCTCTGCCATTATCTGGTTGACGATGGCAACCTATGCCGTCGCCCTGGCACGCTGGAGCGGCCGCGGCCCGGTCGCCATCGTTTTCCCCCTGCTGGTATTGGGGGCCATCGGGATGGACCTGTCCCCGTCCGGTTGGACCCTGATCCTGGCCCTGGCCATGTTGAGCTGGATCCGCAGCGGTATTTGCTATCCCGGACCCGTTTTAAGGTCGCTGTTGCGTGAATTCATTCTGTGCGGTGGCCCAGGGCTGATCATCTTGCTCTGGGGACCATCAACCAGCTTGTCCTGGGCGCTGGGAATCTGGTTTTTCAGCCTGGTTCAGGCCCTGTTTTTTATCCTGTTTGAAGCAGAAACACCGTCGCGCGACGAACCACTCCCGGATTCCTTTGAACGCGCCGCCCGCCGGATCGAATCGCTTCTGGACGGCTGATGCACTAAGGATAGGCCCCCCTAAAACGTCCTGGCCGCGACCTGCGGGTTGCCAGCGGCCCGGGGAGGATGCATTATGGTTGGGCTATATTCTGGTTATCGACGCAAGCGTCGCCAGGGATACCCATTAGAGTCCACAGGAGGTTGCTCATGGCCACCCTGCCCTTGATCCCCAAGGAGGGCCGTCACCAGGGCCGCTGGCACCATACCCAGCGCGACCGTCTGCCGGCGTTTTATATGAACGACTTTACCCGGCTGGGACTGCGTGTCCACCCCTGCGATCAGGCCCTGCAAGTTTTGGAACAACATCGCTACGGGCTGAGCCGGCATCAAGACGGCTACCGGGTGGCCGTCGAGGGGGCGGCACAGTTGCAATCCATCGTTCGACTGTTGGAAAACAATGGGGTCGTTTGCGAGATGGCGGACGTGGCCGATCAGATCTACCAGGGCTGATGACCCGGTTCCTGCCGGTCCGGCAGGAAAACCAATGCATGATCGTTGACGACGAACCCGATCTGTGGGCAAATATCCCCGAAAATTATCGGCCAGAGAACCGTCAACCCCAGGAGAAAGGCCACCATGCGGCGTCGGCAATGCGAGGTTACCGATCCACAGGAGATCGAACGGATTTTATCGGCCGCCACCATCGGGCGTATGGCCACCCTGGGCGCCGACGGTTACCCCTATATCACCCCGGTCAACTACGTTTATACCGACGATTGTATCTATTTCCATAGCGCCCTGCAGGGTGCAAAGCTGGACAATATCGCCCGCGACGACCGGGTATGCTTCCAGGTGGATATTCCCCTGGCCTACATCGATTCAGGCTACCAGCCGGCGGCCGGGGCCTGCGGGCTGCACCAGCTTTACCACTGCGTCATCATCCGGGGGCGCGCCCGTATCGTGCCGGACGGGGATCTCAAAACCATGGCCCTCAATGCCCTGGTGGAGGCGCACGAATCCGACGGGCTGCCCCCGTCGGTTCTTCCGGAGATGGCGGCCTACAAGGCCTGCGCCGTGGTTGAAATCCGGCCGGAGATGATTACCGCCAAAAGTGACCTGGCCCAGAAGAAGTCGGCTGAAGATCGAGAGGCGCTGGCCCGCTACCTGAGCCGAAGGGGTCGCCCCGGCGACGAAGAAACGGTCGCGGCGATGGGCTATGATTTTCTAAAACCTTGAAACTCCCAAGAAAATGTCAGCGGCCGTGTGGATAAAGGGGCAGCTGTTCCAGGTGGGATCCTGGTTTAGGACCTGGGGTTATGGGATAAACGCCATGGTTATTTTCCAGACGGCCCCCGATAGCGGATGAGCCCTTCCTGCGCAACGGTGGCCACCAACTTTCCATCCTGGGTAAATATGCGACCAATCGCCAAGCCACGCGCCTTATGGGCATTGGGGCTCTCCATGGCATAAAGCAGCCACTGATCCATGCGCACCTCCCGGTGATACCACATGGAATGGTCCAGGCTGGCGACCTGCATCACCGGCTGCCAAAAGGTGTATCCGTGCGGGTATAGTGTGGTCGCCACCAAATTGAAATCGCTGGCATAGGCCAACATATACTGTTGGGCGGCCGGGTCGTCTGGCATCTGGTCGATGGCCCTAAACCAAACATATTTTACCGGTTCCTTCTTCTCGGGCGCAAAAGGGTCCACCGGGTTCACATGCCGGATCTCGATGGGTTTTTTGCAAAGCAGCTTTTCCCGCAGACCGGGTGGGATTTTCTCCGCCAATCGCCGTGCACGATCGATCTCCCTCTCGAGCCCCTCCGGGCCGGGTACCTCGGGCATTTCATCCTGGTGATCAAAGCCGGGTTCATCAATTTGGAACGAGACGGCCATGCTAAAAATAGCGCGGCCTTTTTGTACGGCCACCACACGACGGGTGGTAAAGCTGCGTCCATCACGGATGCAATCCACCGTGTAAACGATAGGTTGGCTGGCGTCTCCGGGCCGCATAAAATAGGCATGCAGACTATGGGCATCCCGCTCGTTGGCTACCGTTTGGCTGGCGGCCGATAGGGCTTGCCCTAAAACCTGTCCACCAAATACATTGCCAAACCCAAGGTCCTGGCTCTGGCCCCGGAATATGTTTTCTTCGATTTTTTCCAGCTTGAGCAACTTCAACAGCTCTTCTAAAACATTCCCCTGCACGCATACGTCCATGATTCAATGGCCTTCTTCGGGTCTGTTGGCGGAATGATTACCGGCCGGCAATCCAACTTCAATGGCTATACAAGTAAAGACGCGATAGTTCAATGGCAATCCCATGGCTGCCTTTAGCACCCCAGAAACCTCAAGTCCGTAGGGCACTCGGGGTAGGCGTCAGAGGCCATTTTAATCGCCTGTTTACCTTAATGTGCCCCTTTGGGGAACCGCTGCTTTCTCCAGACCGTCGACCGGACGCCTGGGTGAGAGACCGCTTTACGCCTTGGAAAAGATCTCAGGCCGGCAAGACGAGGGGTGTGGGCTGGATTTTTCTGCAGGGCCCCCGGCCCCGGCGGCCCTGCAGGGGACGATTTGCTGCCAGACCGGCGATTCGCGAATCGCCCACCGACCGTTATGGCTGCCGCCGGTTTCTCCGCTGCTGGCGTTGCGCCTCCTGCCGTCCACGAAAAGCCTTCATCTGTTACGGCGATAGAATCACCCCCGCCGGGATTCGGTATCCTCCCGCAGGGTCTTCATCTCCTCGCCTGCCGCGGCCATCCCCGATCGGCCCTGGGAGCGGTGGCGTCCCATGATGGCCCGGCGTTTGGCGGTTGTGTCCTTCAGGATCGGGCGGATCTGTTCAAGCTGAACATCATCCAAGCCAAGACGATCTGGCAACCGGGCCAGCCTTTTTTCCGGATCCATTTCCCGTGGGCCAGGCCCGGCGTAAGCCGTCCAACGATGCAGGCCGGTGACCAACAGCAGCCAGACGATAAACCCCCGCAGGGCAATGATGGCCATGTGAGCGCCGGACCATCAACGGGGTCGTTCCCGAAAGACTTCCCGTGTAACTTTCCCGCCAACCGCGGCGTCGTATAGGGTGAGCGCTCGAAAAACCCATGCCCCCAGGCCGAAGGCGGGGGATCCAACTTGATAAAATAATTGCAGGAGGTAAGAATGATGGTGACACGAAGAAAATATGTCGTTGGTTTGCTGATCGTTGCGCTCATGATCGTTGGCAGCCTGGTTGCCGCGGATGGTGTGCTGGCCCGCGGCGGGCACGGCCCGGGAAGGGGTATGCATCTCAAGATGCTCTGGGACCTCGAACTAAGCGCGGAGCAGAAAACGGCCATTGGTCGTCTGCTGCCCGCTTACCGCGAGGAACAAGAATCGTTGCGGGATAAAATGCATGCCGCCCGGGAAACCATGCACAGCCTTATGACGGCGGAGGCGCTGGACGAAAACGGTATTCGTGCCGCGTCGCAAGACATGGCGCCCATCATGGAGGAAATGGCTGTTATGCGGGCCCGTTTTTTCTTCGATCTCAAAGGGATCCTGACCCCCGAACAGGTCCAACAATTGCAGGAACGGCACCAGGGCGCCAGGGAACGTCAGCGGCGCCACCAGCATTTCCGGCAGGAGATGATGGACACCTGGCTGCAGATGCCGGCCGAAGGCCCCAAAGAGGCGGTCAAATCGAATTGATCATGCAACAGGCCACGATGGCGCAATGGCCGCCTCTGCCGCCGCGGACCGGAGGCGGAAACCCGAGTGGGGATATTATGCGGAAGTCCGCCGGCGACAGCCATTGCGCCTAAATCAGCAATCCCGGAGCGTATTAAACCATGAAGACGGTGATTGGACATCGGCCCGGGGACGCTATGGGACGGCGCCCAAGCTGCCATCGGAAACGATTCCCTTGGACGGGAGAAAGTCGGCCTTGAGAATGCCTGTCGCGATGGCCCGATGCGATCCCGCCGCTGGGGATGACCAGGATATCACGCAAAGGGTCCTGGAGGGTGAGGTGGATGCCTTTGCCCTGCTGATGGAGCGCTATCAGGGCTATGTGCTGGCGATCGTCAAGCGGCATGCCCCCGCCAACCAGGTGGAGGAGCTGGCCCAGGAGATCTTTATCAAGGCCTTTCGATCTCTGGCCGGATGGCGTCGAACAGGGCCTTTCCGATCCTGGCTGTCGGTCATCGCCGTGCGAACCTGCTACGATTACTGGCGCAAACACTATCGCTATCGGGAGATCCCCATGAGTTCGCTTTCCGAGGCCCACCGGGAGTGGCTGGATCGTATCCTGTCAGATGTATCGGTAACGTCTTGGGAGGACGTCTCCCGGCGGAGGGAGGCCCGGGAGATTCTCGACTGGGGCCTCAATCAATTATCGGCGGCGGACCGCATGGTGCTGGAACTGGTTTACCTGGAGGGCGAATCGGTGAAGGAGGCCGCCCGCCTGCTGGGGTGGTCGGTGGCCAATGTCAAGGTGCGCGCCTTTCGGGCGCGACGCAAAATCAACAAACTTCTTTTACAAAGCGGGAGGATGCCATGAAAACCAAACCCGGCCGTTCGGAGAAACTTCGGCACCTGCTGCGCGCGACCCACCAGGCACGCCAAAATCTGGCCGTCGACGAACAGTGGACCGGGCAGGCCCTGGCGCGGATAAGACGCTTGGCCGCCGCCCCCAACCCTGCCGACAGCGCCGACGCCTGGGATCCTTTTTCCTGGCGCCTGTTTGCGGCCGGAGGGCTGGCGACGGCGGTAATGGTCTTGCTCCTGCTTAATTATTCCTTCGTTGCGGATGCCGATCTATGGTCCTTTCTGGTTTACGAAAACGAGTCCATGAGCATGATTCAGACATTGCTCTACTGAGGTGGCTTTATGAAGAAATGGAAAATAATCAGCGGCCTTTTATTGGTCTTTGTCCTGGGAGCCTTGAGCGGGTCGCTGGGCACCGGTATGTTTTTAAAACGCCACCACCCGTTTTTCCGCGAGGGTCCCGAGGGCCGCAAGGCCTTCATCATGAAACGGCTTTCCCGCAAGCTGGACCTCAGTGAGACACAAAAAATCCGTATCGGGGCCATTATCGATCGGGTGCAGTCGGAAACCTTCCGTCAGATCCGTGAAAATCGCCGTTTTGTTCATGAGCAGCTGGAAAGCGGGTTTGCCGAGATCCGCAAGGAATTGACCCCGGAGCAGCAGCGCCGGTTTGATGTAATGAAGGCCCAGAGAGAGCGGCGCCGGCACGAACGTCACAAGCGCTGGCACGGACCCTGGCAGCCAGAAGGGGATACCTGACGGCTCTAAAGGGTGAGCACGGTTGGCCCACTGCCGGCCGTGCGCTCATTGAAACCTAACAACGGCGATTTATTGTTTTACCGCTTCGACGGGGCGTCTGAATCCCGGATGCTGGGAGGGCGTACTCAATTTGATGAGGTCGTAGAATGGATCCCATTGAAGTCTTTCCCGATGCGACGATTACAGATGCTGGACCGATCGCCCGTGCGTTCTTAGAACGCGGGTTGACATCCTTCATCGAGGCCTGTCGCCATGTGCGGGCCATGCCTTATGGCTATAATGGGAGTCGTGAGGATCCTCTGATCATCTTTCGCGACAACCAGGGCAGTTGCACCACCAAGCATATGGCGGTGGGGCTTTTGGCGGGCGAACTGAATCTGCCGGTGAATCAATATATCGGCATCTACGCCATGGATGAAGCGCTCGTCAACGGGGCCGGGCGCGTGGCGGCCGACTATGGCCTGCCTTACATTCCCGTGGTGCATTGCTTCTTGTCGGACGGCACCCGCCGGGTGGATCTCACCGAGGGCAACCGCAATGGGAAAAACGGCCCCATCGACACCTTTCTGTTCACCGCCCGGGTGCCTTCCGATATTTCCGCCCGGGAAGAATACCGTCGCTATCGCCAGGGCCTCTAGACGTCTGTGCTGGGCCGGCCGGAAATGGTCGCCACCGATCTCAAAAGGCTTCTCCAGGCCCGCGCGGCAGCCCTTGCCCTCCTCATGGACAACATGCGGCATCAGCAGGCCTGCGGAGCCTGATCGACAGCCCGGTGCACCCCCATCCGCTTTGCCACTCCAACCGGCAGGTCTGGGGAACTCACCTATAGCCCTCCTCTTGAACCCAGAAGGCGCACGGGATCCAGTGATCCTGCAAGGGCAGCTCAGATGGTCAGACCGGAAAAACCATTCTTGTCCATCCGCGAGCGGCCCATCACCACTCCAAAGGAGCGCTTTGAAAGGTCATTCGCCTGAATTGGGAATGGTACCCGAACAATCCCACGGAAAGCCCATTGATTTGCGTGGGATCGACCCCTAACGCTGGAAGGGATCCCCACCAAGTTTGCCCCCAAAGCAACCCCAGGGTACCGGAATCTGATCGACGCGATACCGATGAAGACGCTGAACCACGGTCTGCAAACGCCGAAAACTGAATTTCGGTTGTCCCAAGGCGCCGACCCCAGACATACGGGCTGGTGCCGGCCCCGGACGAATCCGCCCGGATTGGGCCAAGACGGCAGGATGCCACCGGGGAAGATCCTCACACGGTGACCGCGGCCGAAGAGCACGAAAGGTTCATCTATTGCGCCAGCCTGCCCAATCCCTGCGCCCGCCGTTTTCAGGGCGGTCAAAAAAGGTTCACCCCCGATGCGCTCTCTGGTAGCCATGTTTCTTCCAACCCATCGCGATTGATGGTCTTTCCCAAAGGAGTCTGATATGACATGATCATTTGGGGCGGCCAATTACCCCTTGCTGCAGGTGATGCTGGATGCGATGCCTACGGCCGTTTTCTTCATGAACAAAGACGTGCGCAGGACGGCTGTTCACCGATCCGCCTTGGAGCAGACGCCATGATCGCCCCGCGATGTGGATGCGCGCTTGCGACCCGGAGAGGTTCTTCACTGTCGGCCTGCTCGAGAACACGCCGAAGGCTGTGGCCGGGCAATCGATTGCGGAAACGGTGCTATCCAGTCGACCGACCGTGATGCCCTGGAGGGTCATAACCGCCGGCGTCGGCGCGCGCGCATGAGCCTGGGTCTGAACGGCCGTTGGCAGGATGTCTTGTTTCAGATGATGGTTTCCGGGTTTCAATACCAGAGCCGTCATTTCGCCCTGCCGGGGGTGGAGGATATCAGCGACGCTATGGAATTGCGCACGATGATCCCTCTGCGCCCGGAGCCGAAAGATCCGGCAGGCTAAAAATGACCGGCAATCATTGGAACATTACCTCGGCTGTTTCATGGATCCTTTTTTACCCATTCCCGTGGCCCGGCTGGCAAGCAGGACATCCGGCGTGCCATCGACACGCACTTGGGCTTTGCGAAAGGCCCCCGGCCGCGGCCGATCGAAAGCTGATCGGTCCCGGGTCGGCTTCGCATCGATCCGGGCCGAAAGGGCCCATTGGCTTCGCCGGATAAAAAATTCAGGGAGGTGCGAATGATCACGCTATTGGCCTGCCCCCAGATGACCGCAATGGCGCAGCGCATGGCCGCCGCGCACCCGGAAATAAACCTCGGGCATATCCGCTGGGACAGCTTTGACGACGGTTACCCGAACATCATGATCGACAATGTCGAAGCCATTCGCAATCATGATCTGGCCTTCCTGGCCTCCTTCGATTCCCCGGGGGATATATTTCCGCAATTGTCGGCCATTTATGAAATCCCCCGCTACGCGGTGAAATCCTTTAAGATTGTTCTGCCCTATTACCCCACCGGAACCATGGAGCGGGTGGATCGTGACGGTCAGATCGCCACCGCGGCCACGCTGGCCAAGATGGTCTCGCATGTCCCCATGTCCCTCTCGGGGCCGGCCCAGGTGATCATTTTTGACATTCACGCTTTGCAGGAGCGATTTTATTTTTCCGATCAAGTCATCCCCCGTCTGGAATCCGGCGTTCCGCTGCTGCGGGATAGGCTGGGTCAATTGGACCAGCCGGCGGTTGCCTTTCCGGACGAAGGCGCCTTGAAGCGTTTTGGCCGGTGGTTCGAGGAATATCCGCTCATCGTCTGTCACAAGGTACGTGAAGGCCGGCAGCGGCGCATTTCGCTTCGGGAAGGGCAACCCACCGGCCGTCATGTCGTCATCGTGGACGATTTGGTCCTGAGCGGTGGGACGCTGCTGGAATGCCGCCGGGCACTGCGCCAAGGCGGTGCCCGGGCGGTCAGCGCCTATGTGACCCATGCCGTTTTCCCGCAGGCGGCGTGGCGCAAATTTATCGACGCCGGCTTCGAGCAATTCTGGGTAACGGATACGGTACCGCGCCAGACGGATCAGCTTGCGGGGCAGCCGCCTTTTGAGGTCCTTTCTTTAGATCAAACCATCGCCAAACTTCTCAAAGACCCCGTGTGACGGTGGCATGCCGCTGAGCGCAGGTGCATTCGGCAGCCTTGGGCCGGGTCGGACCGGCAACGGTGAACCGCCCCCATCGCCAGATGCAAGGGGACGTTGCAAAACATAGAGAATGCGATTAAATCAAAACCCGTGCCCCCCCGTAATGATTTCAGAAACGAATGTGGGGCTCAGGTCTATCTGCCGACCGGTAGGGTTGCTCTGTGGGGCAACCAAGGGATGTTGATTTACGCCTTGCGACCTATTGACCGCCGAAGTGCTGGGGCTTCAGGCCGGGCTCAGAAGGCCCTCGATTGGGACCGCCTTGGAATTAGGGTATCGGTATGCCGATGATGACCACGGTTATAGACGCCTTAGACCGGTTTTTACAGGGGACCTGCGATCATTACAGCTGGTACCTACCGGCGCCCCTGAAGCCCATGGGGCGGTTAATGATGAAATTGATCTTCTCCCATGTCTCCATCGAAGAAGATCAGCTGGAACTCCTTCGCAAACTGCCTAAAAACGCTGCGATCGTGTATGTCACCAAACACAAAAGCCAGTTGGAGCGGCTGTTCTTCCACTTCTACACCAACCGCCATGGTTTGCCTTGCCCGGAAATCGCGTTTTTCTACCGCTGTTATCTATGGCAGCCGTTGATACGGCTGGTCCGTATCCTCGTTGCCCATCTGGTTTACTTCCGAAGCCACTTTAAACGCCCCGATCCTTTCTCCGGTGGGTACATCGCTCAGCAGATGGCGGCCGGCCGCCCGGTTATGCTTTCCCTGGTCGAGACCGACGAGTTTTATCGGCGCTATGTCCAGTCCCAGACGGATCCCCTACGGTTTCTGGTCGAACTCGGAAAAACCCTGGAACGGCCAATTTGGCTGGTCCCGCAGCTTATTTTTTACGGCACCCGCCCGGTCTCAGCATTGTCGGCGCCCCTGGTGGGCACCGATCCCCGCCCGAGTCTGATTCGGAAACTGTGGAAGCTTATCCTGAACCCGGAAAAAATCCTCGTGGAGATCTCGGAGCCCATCAACCTGCAACGGTTCCTGATCAACGTCGGCCGCGAAGACAAGACCGTCGATGCCCAGGCGATGGTCCTGCGCCATCGCCTGCTCAGCCAGATCACCCGGCATCGCCAAAGCATTACCGGGCCGATTCTCAAGCCGGCGGAGGAGATCAAACAACATCTTCTGACCAACGAGCGCCTGCGCACATTTATGCGGTCATGGGCCCGGCGCCGGAACATGTCGATTCCCCAGGTGCAGAAGGAAGCCCTGCAATATGTCGATGAGATTGCCGCCCGGCCCAGTCCGCTGGTGGTCAAGTTCGGCATGGGGGCCGTTCGATGGATGCTCGACAATATGTTTGAGGGGGTGGACTTCGACCAGGAAGGCTTCAATGCCGTGCGCCGCGCGTCTCGCAACGGCCCGCTGATTATGATTCCATGCCATAAGAGTCATGTCGACTACCTGGTGATTTCCTATCTCATGCACCGCAACAATCTGCCCTGCCCCCATATCTTCGCCGGTGCCAACCTGGCCTTCTGGCCCATGGGACCCATTTTCCGAAGATTGGGCGCCTTTTTTGTGCGCCGCTCTTTCAGCGGTGCCGTGTTCTATGCCAAAGTGTTTTCCGAGTATATTCACATGCTGCTCGGCCAGGGGTTCAACATCGAGGTGTTTATCGAGGGTACCCGCAGCCGCAATGGCAAACTCCTGCTTCCGAAACTCGGCATGCTCTCGATTCTTTTATCCGCCATCCAGAATGGCGCCTGCCGGCATGTGACCTTTGTACCGATCTATATCGGCTACGACCGGGTTCCCGAGGTGAGCTCCTACCTTCAGGAGGTCGAAGGCGGCCAAAAAGAGCCGGAGAGCTTTTGGCAGATGATCCGGGCCCGAAAGGTCCTCAAGAAAAGATTCGGCAAGATTTACATCAAGTTCTGTACACCGATCGCGTTGAAAGATCTGGAAAACGAGTACGGCGCGCCGGTACCCGATATGCGTGCCAAGGAGGTCCGTGCCCTCACGCGCGATCTTGGCGACCGGGTGCTGCGGGCCATCGACCGCCGCACGGTGGTAACGCCACAGGCCCTGGTCGCCGCCGCCGTTTTAAACAGCGCGCATAAGGTGATCAGCCGGGAGCGGATTGATTCCGACGTCGACACATTCATGAGCTTTATGGAGGTCATGAATGTCTCCCGTGCGGACACGCTCATGATGGATTCACGACATGCCGTGAGCCATGTCGTCAGCAGTTTCATCCAACAGAAGATTCTCCGCCCGGTCTCCAAAGCGGATGCCCGCGATCACCGGGAGGGCCATTTCCATTTGACGATCGGCAAACGGCCGACCCTGGATTATTACAAAAATAGCGGCATTGGACCTTTTGTCCCGGCCGCGCTGACATCGCTGGCAATTTTGGCCGGTGACGCCTTTCAATTTGCCTCCCACCAACTCTACGCCCAATACGGTTTCTTGCAGAATCTTTTCCAGAACGAATTTGCTTCCGGCAACGGTGCCTCCACCGACACCCGCATTCGCAAGACCATCAAGGCTTTCATTGCGGACGCGATCCTGGTGCCGCATCCCAAACTGCCGGACACCTACAACCTGACGTCGGAGGGGTTTCGGAAACTTAAATGTTTTGCCGGGCTAATAGCCCCTTTTCTGGAATCCTACCTGATTGTCCTGCAATATTTCTTGAACACCACCCAACCGCCCGACGACGGGGCGGCCCAATTGAAACAGATCCAGCAACTCGGTGTAAAGCTCTACAAGCGCCAGGAAGTCATCCGCAAAGAGGCGCTCTCCAGAATCAATTACCTCAACGCGGTGGACTATTATCTGAAAAGGGGCCTCAAAAGGGATGATGGCGCGACGGCCTTGCATTCGACCGTGGAAGCGATCCGTGTGTATATCAAGCACCTGCCGCTTTAGTTGGCCTGGCCAAACACGATGCCCGCGGCAGGCGGCCAAAACCATGCGGCAGATATCGGGTACCATGGCGGCGGGGCCCGTTTGCGCCCAACCAAAAAGTCTGGCATAAACAGAATCATTGATGCTTCATTCCGATACCGATCGCGAGGATGGTCCAATGCTTGGAATTGATCTTCAAGGGTGCCGTGCACTGGTCGCCGGCGTGGCGGATGACAAAGGTTACGGTTTTGCGATTGCCAAGGCGCTGGCTGAAGCGGGCGCTGCGGTGTCTGTCGGCACCTGGCCGCCGACCTGGAATATCTTTGCCAAACTGATCGAACGCGGTAAGCTCGATCGTTCACGGATGATGCGCGATGGAGGCCTTCTTGAATTCGAGCGCATCTATCCTTTAGACGCCGCCTTCGATACGCTGGAGGATGTCCCCGAAGAGATTCGCACGAACAAACGCTATCAAAACGTGGGGGACTATTCAATCGCAGGCCTGGTGTCTCAATGGCGTGAAGATTTTGGAGAAAAATCGCTGGATATCGTGGTGCACTCCCTGGCCAACGGCCCCGAGGTGCGCAACCCCTTGATGGATACCAGCCGCAACGGCTATCTGGCGGCATTGAGTGTCAGCGCTTACTCCATGGTGGCCATGGTCCGCCAGCTGTCGGCGTTGATGCGCCCCGGCGGCGCCTTTATGGCCCTGTCCTATCTGGCCAGCCAGCGGGTCATACCCGGCTACGGCGGTGGGATGAGCTCGGCCAAGGCGGCCTTGGAAAGTGACATCCGGGTACTGGCGCACGAAGCCGGCCGCCGCGGCGGTCTGCGGGTGAATTGTATTTCAGCCGGACCGCTGGCCTCCAGGGCCGCCGCGGCCATCGGTGAAATCGACCGCATGGTGGACTACGTGCGTCAAAACGCTCCCCTTGCGGAAGCCCTGCGATCGGAAGAGGTCGGCCAGGCCGCCGCATTCCTCTGTAGTCCGCTGGCCAGTGGAATCACGGGCACGGTGCTTTATGTGGACAAGGGCTTTCACGCCATGGGCATGCCCGTCGACCAGCGTTTGCTATAATCCAATGATCGATTACTGTGAAGGGGATCCACTATGAAAATGTCGCTCTATCTTGCACGCTACAGGATGGCTTCAGGTATCGTTTTATTACTGCTGATTTTGGCGCCACTTTCCGTCATGGCCCAGTCGAGCCCTTTTACCGTTGCCCGTCTGGTGGTTTGCGAAGATGTCCAGGACCGCAGCCCTGTCAATGTCACCGATGTCTTCCCGGCGGGAACGGATACGGTTTTTTGCTTTCTCGAGGCGCAGGAGATCCAGGCGGACACCCAGGTTCAAATCGTCTGGTACTTTGAAGAACAAGAAGTGGCCCGGGTTCCTTTGGCCATTGGCCAGGGTCCCCGATGGCGGACGTATTCCAGTAAAGAGACCATGGGCCAGAAAGGCAACTGGAAGGTCTATTTGCTGGACGACGCCGACAACATCCTTGCCTCGGTCCAGTTTGCGCTCGAATAGGCGCACGATCGTTTTGTGATGTTGGTGGATCAGGCCGATAAAGGCCATTGAACTTCGGGGA
>JASFFM010000044.1:0-16718 GCA_050124295.1 Desulfobacterales bacterium
GCAAGAGCTGTCGGCGGGTCAGGTGGGGTATCTTATTGCCGGAATAAAGACGGTCAGCGACACCCGTTGCGGCGATACCATCACCCTCAAAGAGCGCCCCTGCGACAACCCCATGCCGGGATTCAAGGAGGCCAAACCGGTGGTTTTCTCCTCCATCTATCCGGTGGCCTCGGACGGGTACCAAGACCTGGCCATCGGGCTGGAGAAGCTCAAACTCAACGACGCCTCCCTGATCTATGAGAAAGATTCCTCCGCCGCGCTGGGGTTCGGGTTCCGCTGCGGATTCTTAGGCCTGCTGCACCTGGAGGTGGTCCAAGAACGCCTGGAGCGCGAGTTCGATCTCTCCCTGATTCTCACGGCACCTTCGGTCCGCTACGAACTGGTCATGAATGACGGCGGCATGGAGATCATCGACAACCCCGCCCTCTACCCCGATCCAACCCTCATCGATCATGCCCGAGAACCCTTTATCCGTGCCTCCATCATGGTGCCGGACCGCTACATGGGGGCCGTGATGAAACTCTGTCTCGATCGCCGCGGCATCAACAAAAATTACCAGTACCTGACCAACAACCGCCTGGAGATGATCTTCGAGCTGCCCTTGGCCGAAGTGATCTACGACTTTTATGACAAACTTAAATCGGTCACCCAGGGATACGGGTCCTTCGACTACGACTTGCTCGAATACCGCGTCACCGATCTGGTCAAGGTGGACATTCTGATCAACGGCGAGCGGGTGGACGCCCTGAGCCAACTGGTTCACCGCGAGCGGTCCGTGGCGCGCGCCCGCACAGCCTGTGAAAAGCTGCGCGATGAAATACCCCGCCAGATGTTCAAAATTGCCATTCAGGGTGCCATCGGCGGAACCATCATTTCCCGTAAAACCATCTCTGCCTTTCGCAAAGACGTTACCGCCAAATGTTACGGCGGCGATATCTCGCGAAAACGCAAGCTATTGGAAAAACAGAAAAAAGGCAAAAAACGCATGAAAATGGTCGGGCAGGTCATGATTCCCCAAGCAGCCTTCCTCTCCGTTCTCAAAACCGATACCGACTGATACCGTACATCGCCCCCATCCCCCACGAAGGGAGAGGCCATGGGCCGCAGTGTTGTCGAAAAAATATTTGAAAGCCACCGTCTGGACACCCCTTTCAAAGACGTGCATGTCATCCGGCTGGATGTCGTGGCCTGCCATGAAATCACCACCCCCATCGCCATCAACGATCTGGTGGCCCGGGGCAAAGACCGCGTTTTCGATCCTGACCGCATTAAGGCTGTCATCGATCACGTAACCCCGGCCAAGGATTCCAAGACCGCCGCCCAGGGCAAAATCATGCGGGAATGGGCCCGGCGTCACGGCATTCGGGATTTTTTCGATATCGGACGCAACGGGGTTTGTCATGCCCTGTTTCCGGAAAAAGGCTTTATCCGCCCAGGTTATACCGCCATCATGGGCGACTCCCACACCTGCACCTACGGCGCCTTTGGTGCCTTTGCGGCCGGTGTCGGAACCACCGACCTGGAAGTGGGTATTCTTAAGGGCGTGTGCGCCTTTCGCCTTCCGGAAACCCTGCGTATCGAAATCAGCGGAACCCCGGCCAAGGGGGTGTTCGCCAAAGATGTGATCCTTTCGATCATTGCCCGTCTCGGCGTGGACGGCGCCACCAATAAGGTCATCGAATTTGGTGGTCCGGTGGTGGCGGCCATGTCCATGGAAGAGCGCATGACCCTCTGCAACATGGCCATCGAAGCCGGGGGCACATGTGGGATCTGTGCGCCGGATCAGACCACGGTGGATTATCTGTGGGAATTCATCCAAGCGGAATACGGGGACAAGACCGCGGCCCTGGCCGCCTTTGCCGAATTCCAGCCGGATGCCGACGCCCATTATGCCGCCGTGATCGAACACGACGTCAGCGCTCTGACCCCGCTGGCCACCTTTGGCCACAAGCCCGACCAGGTCAAGCCGGTCAGTGAGATGACCGGCCAAAAGGTCGACCAGGTCTACATCGGATCCTGCACCAACGGCCGGATCGAAGATCTGCGCGTGGCCGCCAACCTGCTGCGGGGCCGCACCATCGCCCCGGGCGTACGGGGTATCGTATCGCCGGCGACCCCCAAAATCTACCGCCAGGCTCTGGCGGAGGGCCTGATCGAAATATTCATGCAGGCCGGTTTTTGCGTCACCAACCCCACCTGCGGGGCCTGTCTGGGCATGAGCAACGGGGTGCTGGCCGAGGGCGAAGTCTGTGCCGCCACCACCAACCGCAACTTCAACGGGCGTATGGGAATTGGCGGCATGGTCCACCTGGTCAGCCCGGCCACGGCCGCGGCCAGCGCCATGGCCGGGCACCTGGCCCCACCCAACCACGACCCCGTACAGGATGAGAATGCATGAAGACCTTCGATGGCAAGGTCCTCTTTCTGGACCGCTCCGATATCAATACCGACGAAATCATCCCGGCCAAATATTTGACCGAAATCTCCAAGGAGGCCTTGAAGCCGCATCTGCTGGAAGATCTGTGTCTGGAGGGATTTACCCCCGGCAAGAGCATCCGGGACCGGCAGGTGGTGGTTGCGCGCGCCAATTTCGGCTGCGGATCCTCCCGCGAGCATGCTCCCTGGGCCTTGGAAGTCAATGGCATTCATCTCGTCATCGCTGCAAGTTTTGCCCGTATTTTTCGGCAAAACATGTTCAACGGCGGGATGATGGCCGTAGAATTGCCGGAAGACACGATCGCCGATCTGTTCAACCGTTTTGCCGGACGGGAAACCCACCTGGAAACCGATTTTAACAACAGCACCTTTACCTTCACGGCTGGCGAACTCCGGCGCTCCTTCCCCTATCATTTGTCCGGATTCGACCGGGCCCTGGTGGAGGCCGGTGGATGGGTGGAATACGCCGACGCCAATTATTGATTTTCCCTTGCCTTCCCTGCGCCAAGACACCCCTGGGGCCAGGAAACAACGCCTCAGCGAAGTACGCTTGCACCCCGCTCCGGAGACCGTCGGCGCATATCCCCCGCATTCGGCTGGCGCAGCGGGAAAACTCCGGATGGCCGGCGGCCATTGGGAAGGCCAAAAGCACCCGGATGGGAGTTGCTTCGGAAAGGTGAATTTGTCGTGCGGTTCGATGATTGCAGCACGGGGGCCGAGGCGGCGGCAACCTTAGGCGCCGTAAAGATTGGAAGCCTTATGGGAAAGCCCCCAGGGGAGCCGGTGCCTTAACGCGTCATATACCAAATATAACGCCTTTCCTTCCAACTGCGTCGTTCTTGGCCGCCTTTGAGAAAATAGGCCCGATCATGTGTTTTGCGCCGATCGCCGTGGGATCTTCGGTCACCATTCTTGCGGGGCGAATCGCTCTCAATCTTCAATTGGAAAGCCATGTATCCCATCGCGCGTCTCCCGCCAAACAATGGAAACCGGCGCAACGGCCGCCGGTTAGAACGGCTGGGCCTGCGGACCCCCAGCGCCTGCTGAGAGGCCGGTCTTAGAGTCTGCTCAATCGGGGAATCGCGAGGAGGGCAGGTCGATCAAGCGGCCTACCGGCAACCGGAGAGCGTGGTCACTGGAGCAACCTCTGGAAACCATATGAACACCACCAACGGCAATTTGCAAGTTTAAATTTTGAGCCCCGGCGAAACCCCGGCATGGCGGCGCCTTGGTTGCAGGCCAGGATTGAAAGGGATACGGAAAAGCCAGAATGGAACGTCCCTCGAATCCAATTGGAGCAACAGAAAATCGCAGATGGTCAGCTTTTCTGATCCTATTGGCAGCCATCGCCCCACCCCGATGGGCTTCGGGTCGATCCATCCGTGCCCGCTGCTGGCAAGCCCATCCCGCTGCCATTGAGGCCGCAAAAAGCCAGCTTTGAACCTGGGCTCCCAATACCAGATCTGTGCCTTTAGCTAGCGACCGCTCTGCGTGGGAAACGACACCTCAAATGACGTCGGCAGGCTTTGCCGATGGTGTGGACAGCTTGCGAAAAAGAAAGGGCAGGGTCGGCGACGGGGCTTTCAGCCCGCTCCCGCCCTGGGGTAGTGTTTCCCGCTGTCCGATGACGAGCAGCCCCCCGGTATGGAGGCTATCGACCGTCCGTGTCAGAATCCGGGTTTGACCCGCTGGGTGATAGTAGGTCAGGACACTGTTGCGCAGCATGATCAGATGATAACGTTGCTCCGGTAGAGGGACTTCGATACGTCGGCAGTACCAGGTGATGTCCTTGGAAAGATCGGGATGAACCCGGAAACGGCGACCGCCACGCAGCGCCAGGAGATACCGCGCTCTCAAATCGGCCGGCATTTCCCGCAGGCTGCTGACCGGATAGACCCCGGCGCGGGCCCTTTGCAGACAGACCGGGTTGAGATCCGTGGCGATAATATCCAGCCTCGGGGCAGCCTCTGGCGTCTGCTGTCCCAGGCTTTCCCGAGCGATGATGGCCAGGCTGTAGGCCTCCTCACCGCAGGCGCACCCCGCGCACCAAGCCTGCAGCCGTGGCCCGAAACGGCGTCCAAGGTCCGGCAGCCAACTGTTGCGCAAGGCGTCCCAGAATGGCCGATCCCGCATGAAACGACTGATGGGAACGGCCAGCCGACGCGTGCAGGCCTCTTTCACCGGGCGGGCTTCGTCGATGCGCTCCAGATAAGCCCTCAGATCGCGGCACCCGAGCTCCCGCATGTGGCCTCGGAGCCGCTTCTTGACCCCCTTGCGCACCCGTCGATAACCCTCGAAAGAGTAGCCCAGGTGGTCAAGCAACCGCTTGAACTGCCGGTCGTCCATTGATCGCCATCCCCTTGCCGCCAAGGGTTCACTTGCATCCTCACCAGGCGGTGATTAATATGACAGCACAATGAATGCAAGCAACGAAAAGACCCCCAATCCCGCCGAAGTTGAAAAGGAAATCAGTGCCTTTCTTGCCAAACGTTTCGGCGGTCACGTCAAAATCGTCTCACCCCTGATGGTTTCCGACCCGGACGACATGAATCCGTCGGGGAAATCGGTTCATCATTCCGGCCGGATCAAGTTCGACCTCAAACCCGAGGATCTGATCGCCTACCTTGATCGTTACATCGTCCGCCAGGACAATGCCAAGGCGGTCCTGGCCACCAAGATATGCACCCACTTCAATCGCATCAAACGCGAGCAGCTCAGTGGTACGTCACCCCGGGACATGGTCGGACGTATCAAAAACAACGTCCTTCTGATCGGACCCACCGGCGTCGGCAAAACCTACATCGTCAAACTGATCGCTCAGCATATCGGGGTTCCCTTTGTCAAAGGCGACGCCACCAAGTTCAGCGAGACGGGCTATGTGGGTGGCGATGTGGAAGACCTGGTGCGCGATCTCGTGCGGGAAGCCAATGATGATATCGAACTGGCGCAACACGGCATTATCTATATCGACGAGATTGACAAAATTGCCGGTTCGCGCAACATGATCGGCGCGGACGTCTCCCGCGCCGGTGTTCAGCGCGCTCTTCTGAAACCGATGGAAGAAACCGAAGTCGATCTCAAGGTACCTCATGATCCCGTATCCATGATTCAGGAAATTGAAAATTTCCGTAAAACTGGCCAGAAGGAGAAACGCACGGTCAACACGGCCAACATTCTTTTCATTATGAGCGGCGCCTTCAACGAGATTGAGGAAATCATTCGCAAGCGAACGGCCAGCCAGGGAATCGGCTTTGGTGCACCGCTCAGAACAGGCGGGCCCGACCCGGCCATACTCCAGCAGATCAAATCGGAAGACCTGATCGCTTTTGGCTTCGAATCCGAGTTCGTGGGACGGTTGCCTGTCCGGGCCGTTTTGGAACCCCTCGACCAAAATGACCTCTACGAAATCCTGAAGAATCCAAGCAATCCAATCATTCTGGGAAAAAAACGTGATTTCGGTGCCTATGATATCGATATTAAATTCGATAACCAGGCCTTGCGCCTGCTGGCCCGCGATGCCAGCGACGAAAACACCGGCGCCCGCGGTCTGGTCAGTGCGGTCGAAAAAGCCCTCTTGCTTTACGAGACCCGTCTGCCCTCAACCGAGTTGCGGCAGTTCCCGGTCACCCCCGCAGTCATCCAGTCCCCCCAGGCGACATTGGAGACCATGCTGGCACCAGGCCAGGCCGCGCAGATCCAAAAAAGCTACGAAAGCCTGGTAAATGATGAAAAAGAGGCGATTATCGCTTATATCCAGAATAACAAAAAAATTCTGGCGGACAAATACAGCCTCACGCTAACGGCCTCACGACGGGAAGTGCTGGCCAAATTCTATGTTCGCCATACCCTCGATATCGGGCAGGTTTTTGAACAGATCAAATACCGCTATGATGCCATCAAGAACATGGAGCTTGAGTTCTACAAACACAACGACATCAATATCGTGTTCGAGGAAGACGCTATTGACTTCATTATGGAGCAGATTGTAGATGACACGCTCACGCTCGACGCCATGGCGAAGGAGCTCAACGACCATTTTGCACTGGGGCTAAAACTGGTCATGGAAAAAACAGGTAAAAACCGGTTTTTCATCAACCGGGAAGCCCTGACAAACCCTGAAACGTATATCGGCGGTCTGATCCGCAATGGGCTCAACATCGCGGAGTTGCCCGCCGACGAAAGGTCTGAATCGGAATGATCGGTATTTCCAAATTGTACTGCGGCACCGTAGAGCCCTCCGACGCCCTGCGTTATGGCCGACACTCGGGCAAGTTACCCTCCCATCTGCTGCAATTCTCCGAAGACAAAAAACCGGTCGTGGTCTGGAATGTCACCCGGCGTTGCAACTTGAAATGCGTGCATTGTTATGCGCAGGCCAAAAACCAGGTTTTTGACAACGAGTTGTCCACTACCCAGGGCAAAGCCCTGATCGACGACCTGGCCGCTTTCGGCTCTCCGGTGATGCTTTTTTCGGGCGGTGAGCCGCTGATGCGGCCTGATCTTCCGGAACTCGCCGAGTATGCGGTCCACAAGGGCATGCGCGCGGTCATTTCCACCAACGGCACCTTGATTACACCCCAAATGGCCCGGACGTTAAAAGAGATCGGCCTCTCCTATGTGGGCATTAGCCTCGACGGCATGGAGCCCATCCATGATCGTTTCCGGGCGGTCAAAGGCTGTTTCCAGGATGCCTTGGAAGGCATTCGCAACACCCAGGAAGCCGGGATCAAGGTAGGCCTGCGCTTTACGATCAACAAGTTCAATGTTGAGGACATCCCGGCGGTTTTCGACCTCCTGGAAGAGATGGACATTCCGCGGGTGTGCTTCTACCACCTGGTTTACGCCGGGCGGGGCTCCCGTCTGGTGGAAGACGATCTCTCCCATGAGGAAACCCGCCGGGCGGTGGATCTGATCATCGACCGTACCAGAGATCTCCATGATCGCGGCAAACCCAAAGAGGTCCTCACCGTGGACAACCATGCCGACGGCCCCTACCTCTACCTGCGGATGCGCAAGGAGGATCCCGAGCGCGCCCAGGAAGTCCTTGATCTGCTCAAGATGAACGAAGGCAACAACTCGGGTCGCGGCATTGGCTGCGTCAGCTGGGATGGTGAGGTTCACGCCGACCAGTTCTGGCGGCACTACAGTTTCGGTAATATCAAGGATCGGCCCTTTTCCGAAATCTGGACCGATATGTCCAATCCACTGATGAAAAAACTGAAAGACAAAAAGCAGTACGTCAAAGGCCGCTGTGCCACCTGCCACTGGCTGGATATCTGTGGCGGAAACTTCCGGGTGCGGGCAGAGGCGACGGCCGACGATCTGTGGGCGCCGGACCCGGCCTGCTATCTGACGGATGCGGAAATCAGCGAAACCATCTGACCCGCAAGCATGTCTCGTTACCCTGTTCGGCGGTATGGTGAGGCCCAGCGATCGCCACAAATGCCTGCTATGAGCGCGCAAGTTGGGGTCCTGCGCGTGAATGGAAATGGCCCCTGACACCCAGAGGACCACTTTCATCCGCCAATTCAGACCATCCTAGCGCCGTCACGACCCTGCCGGGAGTCACTTCCCGCAGGGCAAGGGTTGCGGTTTGGTAACCGTCCATCTTTGGAGATCCTCACCGGAAGGGAGTGTGATCGTGCTATTTCCCGAATATCGACCACGCCGCATGCGCCGCAAGGAAGCCTTACGCCGCATGATCCGCGAGACCGAGTTGTCCGCCGACGATTTCATTCTGCCGCTGTTTGCCGTCGGGGGCAAGGACGTCAAAAACCCGATCCCATCCATGCCGGGGCACTTTCAGCAATCCCTCGATCACTTGGTGAAGCACGTTCAAAAAGCTGCCCAGGAGAACATTCCGGCCATCATTCTTTTTGGTCTGCCGGACCGCAAAGACCCCCTGGGCACCCGCGCCTATGCCAAGGATGGCATCGTTCAAAAAGCGGTGCGGGCCGTGAAGGAACGGTTCCCTGAAATGATCGTGATTACCGATGTCTGCCTCTGCCAGTATACCGACCACGGGCACTGCGGCATGCTCGAGGGCCAGGAAATCGACAACGACGGCTCCCTGGACCTGTTGTCCCGAACAGCCCTGTCCCATGCCCGGGCCGGTGCCGACATGGTGGCCCCCTCGGACATGATGGACGGACGGGTGGCCGAAATCCGGGCCCTGCTGGACGACAACCAATTCAGCCACATCCCCATCATGGCCTACTCGGCCAAATACTGCTCGTCCTATTACGGTCCCTTTCGGGAAGCCGCCGACTCGGCACCCCAGTTCGGAGACCGGCGCACTTACCAGATGGATCCGGCCAATGCCCAGGAAGCCATCCGCGAAGCCACCATGGACGTGGAGGAAGGCGCCGACATTATCATGGTCAAACCGGCCTTAGCCTATCTCGATATCATCTGTCGCCTGCGGGAAGAGATCGATCTGCCCATCGCGGCCTATAATGTCAGCGGCGAATTTTCGATGATCAAAGCCGCCGCCCAGGCGGGTTGGATCGATGAAACGCGCGTCATGATGGAAACCCTCACCGCCATCAAGCGGGCCGGCGCCAGCATGATCCTGACCTACTTCGCGGTCGAGGCCGCCCGGATCCTGAACCGCTAAAGGGTGCCTCGGCCCATGGATATCCTCTCTCCCGCCCCCTTGCTCATCATCGATGATCGGGGTGCCGCCATCGGGAGGATGGGATCATTCCGGCGGCAGCCTGGACTTGGCGCTAAGCCCCACCAGATCGAAAGAGAATTCATGCTTTGGAAACGGTTTCAGAAATAAACACGTTGTACTGAAGCTTGTCAGACCGTTCAATGGCCTGAAACCGACGCTAAATCATTTGGGTGGATTACCATTTAGAAAGGTAAGGCATCATGACTGAAGGACATTCCAGCGGGCATCCGGGGGGACTTCCCCATGGAACGCCATCCCAAGATAAGCAGGCAGCCCCCCTAAGACTCGTGGCCTGGGAGACCACCCGGGCTTGCAACCTGGCTTGCAAACACTGTCGGGCCGCGGCCATCGACAAACCCTACGAGGGGGAACTCGACACCCCTGCGGCCTTCCGTCTGATGGATCAGATCGCCGAGTTGGGGCAGCCCATCGTCATCCTCACCGGTGGCGAACCGCTGCTGCGGGAAGACATCTTCGACATCGCCCGCTATGGCACCGACAAGGGGCTGCGCATGGTGATGGCCCCCAACGGCACCCTGATCACCCCGGAACACGCCCGGCGCATGGTGGATTCCGGCATCAAACGCATTAGCGTCAGTTTGGATGGCGCCACACGTGAAAAACACGATCATTTCCGCGGCGTTCCCGGCGCCTTTGACGGCGCCCTGCGCGGTATTGCCTATGCCAAGGAGGTCGGCCTCGAATTTCAGATCAATACCACCATCTCCAAACTCAACCTGGACCAGATTCCCCGCATCCAGGAACTGGCGGTAAAACTGGGTGCGGTAGCGCATCATATTTTTTTGCTGGTACCCACCGGACGGGGTAAATACATCATTGATCAGGAAATCACGGCCCAGGAATACGAAGAAACCTTGAACTGGTTTTACGATCAGCGCGACAAAACCCCCCTGCAGCTCAAAGCCACTTGCGCGCCCCACTATTACCGCATCCTGCGCCAGCGCGCCCGGGAGGAAGGTAAATCGGTGACGTTCGAATCCCACGGACTGGATGCCGTCACCCGTGGCTGCCTGGGCGGCACCGGTTTCTGCTTTATCTCCCACCGCGGCATTGTCCAGCCCTGCGGGTTCCTGCAAGTGGACAGCGGTAATGTGACCGAGACATCCTTCGCGGATATTTGGCGGGGGTCCAAGGTTTTTCTTGCACTTCGGAATTACGATGAACTACAAGGGAAGTGCGGCGAGTGTGAATACAAGCGCGTCTGCGGCGGCTGCCGGGCCCGGGCCTTCGAGGCCACGGGGGATTTTATGGCCGAAGAACCGCTGTGCAGCTATCAGCCCAAACCCCGATCTAAATAGCCTTTTTAAGATCTTCCGCTCTGAATTTGCGGGCTGGCGGCATGTCGCACAGGCGCATCAGCCGCCAACCGATCCCCCCTAAATCCCGAGGTACACCATGAAAATCGAAGATTTGATGATCACGGATCCGATCACCATTTCAGAGGACACCACCATCAGCGAAGCCATCGCCTGCATGAAAACGAACTCGATCCGGCACCTACCGGTGGTGGCCGCCGACCGGCGCCTGCTGGGTTTCGTCACCCTGGCCGATCTCAAACAAGGTTTGATTCCTTCCATGGTCAGTGATTTGACCCTGAAAGATCTCATGATTAAGAAACCCATCACCGTGGCCGCCGACCGGGATATCGAAATCGCGGCCCAGCTCATCTACAAGCACAAGATCGGGGGTCTGCCCGTGGTGGAAGATGGCAAACTGCTGGGCATTATCACGGTAACGGATCTGTTAGGGGCCTTTATCAATATGATGGGCATGCTCTCGGCCAGCTCCCGGGTGGACGTGGCCATGCAAGACCAGCCGGGCGTACTCAAACAGGCCATCCAGATCATCAACGATGCCGGGGGGGACATCATCAACATCGCCATGACGGCTCAGAAACCAGGGCAACGGGTTTATTATTTCCGTCTTTCAGCCTGCGATACGACGACCATTTGCACTGCCCTTGAGGCGGATGGCTACCAGATTCTAGCCTCCATGGACTAAAGCGGTTATATCTTCCACGATTCCCTGCGCATGGATTTTCGTGGTGGTGTGGCGTGGGCCGACAAAGATGGGGGCATTGCCCCAGCGGATGGCGCTTTTTTAGGGCATGACCCGGCATGGCTGACAGGATTTCGCTATCCGATCAGGGTCCTGGCGGCAGGTCGCCCGGCTTCGGGCTCACATCGAGGATCGCCTGGCGATGGTTTGCATCAAGCAGGCCAATTTCAGGCCCTTACCAAGCGTGCGCGATAACGGGCCTCAGGGGCCTTCAGGGCGCGGCCGTCATCGGCCGCGTGCATTATATTTTCCAAGTCGAAGGCGGCCGCGTCGCTGACAGGTTGCCGACTTTGACCCTCTTCGCGCAACCCCTCTCCCAAGCGGCGCCAGGCCACATCAATGTTCGCGGCGCCGTCGCATTTGCATCCCCAATCCATCCTGGTGGGACCCAATGGCCTTGGGATCTACCCCTGCGGGGCAAAGAGCCTAAATCTGATAGTATTCGCGGTACCAGGCGATAAAACGGCCGATCCCCTTTTCGATGGGCGTGGCCGGTTGAAAACCGGCATCGCGCACCAGATCGTCGATGTCGGCGTAGGTGGCCGGTACATCGCCCTGCTGCAGTGGCAGCATGATTTTCCGGGCTTCCCGCCCCAGGGCCGTTTCGATGGCGCCGATAAAATCCATCAACTGAACCGGGTTGTTGTTGCCGATATTGTAGATCCGGTAGGGTGCGTAGGAGGTACCGGGATCGGGGTGATCCCCGCGCCAGCTGTCATTGGGCGCGGCCGGGCGGGCCATGACGCGCAGCACCCCCTCCACGATGTCGTCGATATAGGTAAAATCGCGCTGCATCTGGCCATGGTTGAAAACCTGAATCGGCTGGTCTTCCAGAATGGCTTTGGTAAAAAGAAAGAGGGCCATGTCCGGGCGGCCCCAGGGACCATAGACCGTGAAAAAGCGCAACCCCGTGCAGGGCATGCCATAGAGATGGCTGTAGGTGTGGGCCATGAGTTCATTGGCCTTTTTGGAGGCCGCATACAGGGATACCGGATGATCCACGTTGTCGTGCACCGAAAACGGCATTTTGGTATTGGCGCCGTACACCGAACTCGAGGAGGCAAACACCAGGTGGCCGCTGGCATGGTGCCGGCAGCACTCCAGGACATTGACAAAGCCCACGATATTGGCATCGACATAGGCGTGAGGGTTGGTCAGCGAATAACGCACACCGGCCTGGGCCGCCAGGTTGACGACCACGTCGAACGAATGGCGGCGGAACAGGGCCTCGAGGGCTTCACGATCCGCCAGATTGATATGGGCGAAAGTAAACCCTTGTTTGGCTTCCAGCTGCTTGAGCCGGTCGCGTTTCAGGTTCACGTCGTAGTAATCGTTGAGGCTGTCGAGCCCCACGACCTTGACGCCACCGGCCAGCAGGCGCTGGGCCAGATGAAATCCGATGAAACCGGCAGCCCCTGTCACGAGTACATGCTGGAACGGAAAAGTCATTAAGTCATCTCCTGTCTGTAGAAAGAAAACATGCGCATGGTCTCATCGGGCATTGGTCCGGCACGACCGTCAGTCGTTTAGATGCCAGGCATATGTCTTTGCCAACCCCTCTTTAAAAGGGGTGGCGGGATGAAACCCTAAATCCTCCCGGGCCTGGTCGATGGCCGCCACCGAATGCCGGATATCCCCGTCGCGAGGTTCCCGGTATTCGGGTGGCATCTCAATGCCGCCCAGCTTGGCCACCTGCTGCCACAAGCGGTTGATCGTGATGGCGCTGCCGGTGCCGATGTTAAAGGCTTTGCCCACCGCCCCTGCCTTCGTGGCGGCGCGCAGATTGGCCGACACCACGTCCTGCACAAACACAAAATCCCGGGTCTGTTCACCGTCCCCGTAGATTACCGGTGCCCGCCCCGAGGCCGCCCGGTCCATGAAGATGGAAATCACACCCGAATAGGGCGAGGAGGGATCCTGACGGGGTCCGAAGACATTGAAATAGCGCAGGCAGGCCGTTTCCAGGCCAAATAACCGGGAATAGAGCCCGGCGTAGTATTCTCCGGTCATCTTTTGAACAGCATAGGGACTCAGGGGCTGAAAAGGCGAGCTCTCGCGCTTGGGAAGCTCAGGGTCATCGCCGTACACCGCGCTGGAACTGGCCAGAACCACCCGACGGCAGCCGGCTTCGCGGGCCGCATCGAGCACCCCCAACGTTCCGGCGGCATTGACCGCATCGGATTCCAGCGGCTGCTCCACCGACAGGGGGACCGACACGATGGCGGCCTGGTGAAACACCACGTCGACGTCCTGGACCAGTCGACGCACGAGCGCTTGGTCGCGAATATCGCCCACCACGAGATCGACATCCGGACCGGCATCCGCCAGGTTGGCTTCCTTGCCCGTGCTCAGATTGTCGATAACGGAAACGTGCGCTCCCTGACGGATCAATGCATTTGTTAGGTGGGAGCCGATAAAGCCTGCACCGCCAGTGACCAGGGCATGGCGAATGGGTGCCGTCATAAGTTTTTCTCGCATCCACGCGTATCGGGTCACAAAAGAAGATCATCGGGTAACACGATTCCACCGGATGTGCAACTCGAAGGCCACCGTTTCCCGCCGGGCCGGGGCATTCTATGCCAAAAGCGATGATGCGGGCGAGACCTTGACTTTCGACCCCAGGCTTTTTACTCTTTTTCCACGGTCGAACATTAACCCGTTGTCATCACCCACAGGAAACCCAAGGCGGTTGTCGATGCATATCACCCTCAGGCTCTTCGCGACCCTGCGTTCCTATGCCCCCGAAGACGCCGATCATTACCCCGTGGCGCCCGGAACGACGGTGGCGGATGTGGTGCGGGCGCTTAAAATCCCCGCCAAAGACGCCAAACTGGTCTTTATCAACAGCATTCGCAAAGAACACGCTACCCAGTTGCAGGACGGGGACCGCCTTGGCATCTTCCCGCCTGTGGGGGGTGGTTGATGAACGCCCCGGACCTTGGTGCGCGATTGCTTCGGGTCGCCGAGCCCCGCCGGCGGCCCGACGGCACGCCCTATCGGAGTTTGCCCTCCCGGGCGGTGCAGCAGTTGGCGGATGAAACCGCCGCCAGCATCCGTCAGGTCGAGCGGGCGGCCCTGGCCGCCGATGTCATCCCGGAACGCTACACCCGCAACATGACCACGCTGAGCCCGAAAGACCAGGTGCGTCTGCTGGATTCCACCGTCTGTATCGTTGGCACCGGCGGATTGGGGGGCAGTGTGGCCGAAATCCTGGCCCGGATCGGTGTCGGTCGGCTGCGGCTGGTGGACGGTGACCACTTCGAGGACAGCAACCTCAACCGCCAGCGTTTCGCCGAGGCCACGAGCATGGGTCAGCCGAAAGCCGAGGTGGCTCGCCAACGCATCGCCGACATCAACCCGGCCGTCGCGGTAACCGCTTGCACCGATTTTCTGACCACGGCCAACGGCGTGGAGCTCATCGCAGACGCGGATATCGCCATCGACTGTCTCGATACGCTCAGCGCCCGCCGGGACTTGCAAGGCGTCTGCCGCCGGCAGAAAATTCCCATGGTTTCCGCAGCCGTCGCCGGTGAGAGTGGGCAGCTTACGGTTATCTTCCCGGAAGACAAAGGCCTTGCGGCCCTCTATGGCGACCTCACATCCGCCACTGAACGTGGCGCGGAAACCGCCCTTGGCAATCTGGCCTTTGCCGTCAACATGCTGGCCAGCCTGGAATGCAGCGAGGCCATCAAGATCCTTCTGCATCGCCCGTCAAACCTGCGCGGCCGTCTGCTGCTCTTCGATTTGTCCGATCTGACCTTCGAGGTGGTGCAGTTAGCGGGCTAGAATTTGCCTCAAGCCCCCTCGGCGGCCAGACAGGCCGCGCCGATGGCACCGTTCACCTGGGCATGGGGCGACACACGCAAATGATGGCCCAGTTTGGTCTCCAGCGCTTTGACCACCCCAATGTTGTGGGCCACGCCGCCGGTCATCATCACCGGTGGCTGTAATCCCGCGCGCTTGGCCATGGCGACCACCCGCGCGGCCACGGATTCGTGGATACCGGCGATAATGTCGGCCCGTCGGGCCCCTTTGGCGATCAACGATATCACCTCCGACTCGGCAAAGACCGTACACAGACTGCTAATTGCGGCCGGATGCTGCGCTTCGAGCGAAAGGGCCCCGAAGTCGTCCAGATCCACTTCCAGGCCCCGGGCCATGACTTCCAGAAACCGTCCGGTACCGGCCGCGCACTTGTCATTCATGGCGAAATCCCGCACGCCGCCGTCGGCATTCAGGGAAATGGCCTTGCTGTCTTGACCGCCGATGTCGATGATCGAACGAACGGCAGGGTCTTGAAAATAGGCCCCTCTGGCATGGCAGGTGATTTCGGTGACGGCCTTGTGGGCAAAATCGACACGCTTGCGGCCGTAACCGGTCGCCACAATCCGGTCCACGACCGTCACCGCCAACCCCAGATCCGCCAGGAGCCCTTCGTATACGGCCACGCCGGCCTTGCGGGCGTTATACCCCGTCAGGATCACCTTGGAGCCCACCAGTTGATCCTTTTCGATCAGGGCGGCTTTGGCGCTGATCGATCCCACATCAATACCCATGCTAAGCATATTCTCGAGAATCCTCTTTCGCCCCTGATCTCGGCGGGGGGCGACCCGCGAGAACATATGGGCTTGTCGAAAAATAGCACCCCGCCCCAATCCACGCTCTTTTCGTGACGACCGCCTCAGCCGGCCGTATTAGACCTGCAGGACTTCCATGAAGGCATCGATCCGCGTTTCGATTTGACTTTCCGAAAAGCTGCGGGCATCGTTCATGTTGGCCTCGATGATCAGGGTGGGCAGACCGCATTTTTCCTGGACCATTCGGGCAATGTCATACTGCCCCAGGGAATAGGGCTTGCAGCTGCGGTTGGAGTGCATGACCAAACCGTCGACATCGTATTTTTCAATCATCGCCAGCACCATCGCGGCCATCTGGTCGGTGCCGATATTGAGGTAGATCCGCGAATAACCCTCAGCCATGGAAGCCAGAAAATCGTTCTCATCCATATATTGGAGCGATCCGCACCAGGCCGATGTGTAGGTATCGGCCACCAGGCAGGCTTTGTGGGATGCAAATTTTTCCGACAGCCAGCGGGTTCGGTACCAGATGGGTAGGTTGTCCCAGAGGAGACGGTACTGCTCATCGGGTACGGCGCCGATCCCCTGCTCCACACGGGTGTGCATCTCTTCGAGCAGTTCGCGGTAGTAGTTGATAGCCGTTTGGGTCCCCCGCAGGGTCACGATCAGGGCCAGGTGGAAGAAGGCGTCAAAGGCGCTCATGGGCGCCGGCCGGTTCATGGTGGTATCGAGAACGGCCTGCCAGAGCCGCTGGCCTTCCATGGAAAGCTGACCGACGGTCTGCAGGCGGTCATGGTCCATCCTCCGACCGCAGGTGGTTTCCAGAAAAGCAAGATATTCGTCGATCTGGCGGCGGACATACTGGCGGGCCTCATCGGAAAATTCGGTGTGGCAGAAAGGCGTATCGAGAATGAAAAGTGGAACGTCGTAATAGCGGGCCTGGACTTCGT
>JASFFM010000045.1:0-16201 GCA_050124295.1 Desulfobacterales bacterium
ATCCGTGGCTATCTGGATCGGGCCGCCCAGGGGGATTATCGCGGCTCCGTCCAGATCATCAAGGAGCGCAACCCTTTTCCCACGGTCATCGGACGAATCTGTCCGCGACCCTGCGAGGACCAGTGCCGGCGCCAGTACGTGGATGAGCCGGTGGCGATCAACTATTGCAAGCGTTTCGTGGCCGACGAGGAACGGCGGTCCGGCGAGCGCATCCAACCCTTCAAGGCCCCCGAGACCGGCCGCCGTATGGCGGTCGTGGGCGGCGGGGTCGCGGGACTTTCGACGGCCTTTTTCAGCGCCCGCCTGGGGCATTCGCCGGTCGTCTATGAGGCAGGGGCGCAACTGGGCGGCCTCCTGCGCAGGGCCATTTCCCGCTACCGGCTGTCCCACGACATTCTGGACTGGGACATCGAAGGCATTCTGGAAATGGGCGTCGAGGCCCGCCTGAACCAGGCCATGGGCCGTGATTTCACGATCACCGACCTGCTGAAGGAGGGGTTTGAATCCGTCTATCTGGCCACCGGTGGCTGGGACAGTCGTCTGGCGCGAAATGAAGCCGGTGTTGTCCAGAGCATTTTCCCCGGTGCTTATCTGTTGATCGATTTGATCCGCTTTGGTCGCCAAGAGGCGCCGCAACTGACCATCAATACCCATGCGGTCATTATGGGTGGCGGTCAACTGGCCCTCGAGGCGGCTGAGATCTGCAAACGCCAAGGTGCCGCCTCGATCACGGTGTTGCTGCGCGATGGGCAGGGCCATGCGTCGCTGGAAAGCGATGATCGGGAGGCCCTGGATAAATTGAATGCCCAGGTGGTCACCAACGCCGCGATCGTCCGTCTGGAGGGCGAAGAAAACCGCTTGACGACTGTCGCCTGGGTCGATCTACAAAATGGTGAAACCACGGAAGTGCCGGCCGAAACCCTGATCATGTCGGCCGGGCGTTTCCCGGAATTGATCTTCAGCCCTGACGGGTCAGCGTCCCCATCCGAAGAGGGGGCGGCGGCATCGGAAGGGCCGCTTCGCTGGAAAGCGGTGCCGCCCTACAAACAGGCCGATGCCAGCGGCCAAATTGGCCTCTTTGCGCCGGGGGACGACCTAACCGATTACAGTGGCGCGATCAAAGCCATCGCCGCCGGAAGGCGGGCGGCCGCTTCGATTCATCAGATGCTCTATGGCATGACGCCCGACGTGCCGGCGAAGGTCTGCAACCGGGACACCCTGATCCAAAATGTGGATGCCGTCGAAGCGGTGGCGCCGGCCCATCGCCATATCATGCCGGTGGCCTCGCCCCGCGAGCTTGACCGTGAAGGGCAGTTGGAATTGGGCTTTGCGCCGGAGACGGCCCGGGCCGAAGCGGCCCGCTGTCTGCAGTGCGGCCTGATCTGCTACGCGCACACGGAGAAGACCACCGCAATTGAGGATATACGTCAGAGTGCGTGACGGCGCCTGATTGCGTTTGACAATCGATGACCGACGCTGCAGAAGGCTGCGGATAGGTTCGCCTGATCAAAGACAGATTTATGGCTAATGGCGGTTCATTTTCTCTCCCGCTGAAAGGAAACGAACCAGAAGAAAACGCGCGTATCATGCGTCTTGCGGGTTCGCCCGTGCGTCGGGCCCCTGGCTGGGCGCGCCGCAACGCGCTTTGTTTATTGCGGGGCTCAAACCGTAGCCGTTTTTTTTCGGCCGTGGTCCCGATGCTCGGCCGCGTTAGGACGGGAAAACCAGCACAACAAACCCGCGACGACCCTCGGGGCGGCTGAATCAGATCGTCACCTGTGGGCCGGCGCCTTGTTCGTGGGGTTGTAATAAGGAATTTGTCAGCATGGCCACCGAAAAAGGGATTGTTCTCAATACCGGTCCCGGAACGGCCTGGGTGCGCACCCTGCCTTCCGAGGCCTGTGCCGGTTGTTCGTCCTGCGGGACCTGCAACGCCCAGCGCCAGGATGCGGAAGTTGAAGTAATCAATGAAATCGGCGCCCGCCCCGGCGATCGCATACTCATCGACATTAAAACCTCGGCTTTTCTCAAGGCCACCTTTTTACTCTACATTCTTCCCATTATCGGCCTGACCGCGGGCGCCATGCTGGGCCTCCAGCTGGCGGAATATCAGGGCTACGACGCTTCGGCCTGTTCGGCCGCCTCCGGCTTCGGGGCTTTTTTCCTGACCGTGGCCTTCGTGCGCATCCAGGGAAACCGTATGGGTCGCGCAAGGGCTTACCGTCCCAAGATCATCAAGATCCTGCCGCCGCTGCCGACGGCACCCGCCCCGCTGCCGGATCGTTGCCCGGTCTAAGGGCGCCAAACCGAAGATTCAGGGCTCATCCCAAACCCTAAACACCGCTGAGGCCGCCCCCACGGCCCCCTTTCCCCGACGATGAACCATGCATCCGGCCATGGCCGTCAGCGGTGGGACCAGCGACGGGGGAATGCCGTGCACGACCGGCCGGGATGAGGGTCTCTCAGCGTGGGCCCCACGGGGCGGCAGGATGGGTTTCTTGCGGTCGCCTGCGCAACCGCCGGCAGCCCGCGGTCGTCAATCGCGGGCGGAATTGCCTTGGGAAAGACGATCGGAAGCGCTCCAACGATGGGTGGGGAAGTGCTAAAGCCGATAGGTGTAGAAGATACCGAAACCCGCCGACCAGATCAGCACCAATACGGTTGCCAGGACGCACAGTCCGGCCACGGCTTTGTGGGCAAATGTTTCCCGGTTTCGTTCCTGATAGCCCAGCAGAAAGGCCAGTCCCAGGCCGGTCAGAAAACCGCCTGCATGGCCCCAGTTGTTGATACCGGGCAGAAAACCGATGATCAACAGACCCACCGCCCAACCTCCGATCTGCCGGTAGACCAGATTGCCGTAGGCACCGCCCCGGGACTTGCCGAAATAGATCATGGCCCCGATCAGCCCGCACACGGCCGCCGAAGCCCCGATGGTGAAGGACACCCCGGCCAGATAGGACAGCCCAAACCCTCCGATGCCGCTCAACAGATATAGGATCAGCATGCGGAAGAGGCCAAATTCGCGGATCGCCAGGAATCCGATCTGACGCAGCACCATCATGTTGAAGAAGATGTGCAGCAAGCTGCCGTGCAGGAAATTGGCGCTAATCAGGGTCAGCCAGCCGATACCGGGGATGTCGATGATCCCAGGCCAGATCTGGTCGATGGGGGCACGCCCGGTGGCGCCCAGAATGAACAGGGAATTGCTGGCGGGGGAGAGAAAATTCAGGGGATTCATGGAAAGCCCAAAACCACGCGGGTCGATCAATAGGGCCAGGACGTAGAAGCCTACATTGGTGTAGATGATGGCCTTGATCAGACCGTCCGGTGATTGAACCCGCTGGGTCCACCAGTTGGCCTTGAGCCGTGAGCCGGGACGGCGCATGCCGCAATGGGGACAAGTCGGTTCGTCGCGACTGATCAGCTTGCGGCAGCCGGGGCACAACAGGGCGTTGGAGCGGTCGTCATTCATGGGCAATTTTAAGCTCGCGATCGGAAATTGTAAACGGTGACCGGATGTGCCGCTGCTCAATGGGCTTCGTTCCAGTTGTGGCCTACCGCCATGTTGACCTTCAGGGGTACGGCCAGATCCCAAATGGTTTCCATGGTGGTCTGCACCATGGACCTGACCGAGACCATTTCTGCGGGTGGCACCTCGAGCACGATCTCATCGTGCACGGAGAGCAGCATGGTGGCCTCACAGGCCTTTTCCTGGAGTTGGCGGTCAACGGCGATCATGGCCAGCTTGATGAGATCGGCGGCACTTCCCTGAATCGGTGTGTTGACGGCGATGCGTTCGGCGAACTGGCGCACGTTGTGATTGCGGCTGTCGATATCGGGCAGCAGGCGGATACGGCCCATCAGCGTGCTGGTCTGCTTGCTCTGGCGGGCCTTTTCGATGGTGCGGTCGATAAAGGTTTTTACGCCCGGATAATGGTTGAAATAGTTTTCGATATACGTTTTGGCCATGGCTTGACTGATGCCCAGGTCCTGGGCGAGGCTGTAGGCGCCCATGCCATAGATGATACCGAAATTGATAACTTTGGCGTGGCGGCGCAATTCGTCGGTGACCATCTCAGGGGCGGCTTCAAAGACCTCGCAGGCGGTGCGGGTGTGGATGTCCTGGTCATTGGCAAAGGCGTTGATCAGGATGTCATCCTGGGCATAATGGGCCAGGATACGCAGTTCCACCTGGGAGTAATCCGCGGCCAGCAGCTGCCACCCCGGTCGGGGGACGAAGGCTTTGCGGATTTCGCGACCCTCCTCCGTGCGAATGGGGATATTCTGCAAATTGGGATCCGAACTGCTCAAACGGCCGGTGGCCGCGACGGTCTGGTTAAAAGAGGTGTGAATGCGCCCGGTGGTCGGGTGCACCAGATCCATCAACGCATCCGCATAGGTCGATTTGAGTTTCGCCAAAGCCCTGTGGCGCAAGACCAGGGCCGGCAGTTCATGGTGTTCGGCCAGGGTCGTCAACACGTCCACATCGGTGGAATAGCCGGTCTTCTTCTTGGTTTTCTTCTGAACCGGCAGGGCCAGTTTTTCGAATAGAATGCGGCCCAGCTGGGGGGACGATTTGATATTGAAGCGCTCGCCGGCCAGGGCATGGATGCTGTTCTCTAAAGCCTCCAGCTGGGACTCGAACGATTTCGACAACTCCCGCAGGCGATCCTTGTCCACGGCAATACCGGCCATTTCCATGCGCAACAAGACGGGAACCAGGGGCATTTCGACCGTGTCGAAAAGCTCCTCCAGGGCCAGCGCTTCCAGTTGGGAGCGCAGGACTTCGTAGGCCATCAGGGTGATATCGGCGTCTTCGGCCGCGTAGGGGACAGCTTTTTCGACGGGCACCGTTTCAAAGCCGGCCTTTTTGCTCCCTTTGCCCACCACTTCGGCGTAGGTGGTCGTTTTATGGCCTAAAAAATCCAGGGCGATCTGGTCCAGACTGTGGGAGCGCTTGGAGGGGTTCAACAAATAGGAGGCCACCATGGTGTCGAACCGAACCCCCTGGAGGTCGACCCCGTGCCGGGACAGCACCATCCAGTCGTATTTGATATTTTGACCGACCTTGCCAATGGCCGGATTCTCCAGCAGCGGCCTGAGCGCTTCCAGGACTTCTGTGCAGGTCAGCTGCTCGGGGGCGCCGAGGTAGCGGTGGCCGCAGGGAATATAGTAGGCCTCATGGGGTTCGCTCGCCAAGGAGACCCCCACCAGTTGCGCCCGCATGGGATCCTGGGAAGTGGTCTCGGTGTCCAGAGCGAAGAGGTCGGTCTGCTCCAGCCGGGCGATGAGTTGGGCGAGGGCCTTCCGGTCCATGACGCCATGGTACTCTTTGGGCGGTGTGTCGACCGACTTGGAAAAACGCTGCTGCAATTGGCGGAATTCGTAGGTCTGGCAGATTTCGGCCAGTTTCTCCTCATCGGGCCCGCTGACGCGAAAGGCTTCCGGATCGAAGGCGATCGGCACATCGGTGCGGATGGTGACCAGATCACGGCTCAAGAGCGCCTGCGCCTTGTAATCGATCAGATTGCGGCGCTGTTTGGCACCCTTGAGGTCGTCGAAATGGGTATAAATTCCTTCCAGGTCTTGGTAGGACTGGATCAATTTGAGGGCGGTCTTGGGGCCGATGCCCGGAACGCCGGGAATATTGTCGGCGGTATCGCCGGACAGCCCCATGACGTCGATCATCTGCTGTGGTGTGATCCCATTGGTGGCGGTCACATCTTCGACGGTGATGGTTTTCTCTTTCATGGGGTCGTAGATGCTGACCTTTTCCGTCAGCAGCTGTACGAAATCCTTATCCCCCGTGACCATGATGACCTTGAACCCGGCCGCCTCCGCCTGGCGGGCCGTGGTTCCGATCAGATCATCGGCCTCATAGCCCGTCATCTCGAAGATCGGTATCCGGAAGGCTTCCGTGACGGCCTTGATGGGATCGAGCTGCATCAGCATGTCCTCCGGCATGGGGGGCCGGTTGGCCTTGTAGTCGGCAAACATGCGGTGCCGGAAGGTTGGTCCCTTGGCATCGAAAAACATACCCAGATGACTGGGGGCGCGCTCCTCCAGAAGCTTAAGGAGCATGCGCGTAAACCCGAAGATGGCGTTGGTGGGAAAGCCTGCGGCGTTGGACAGACTGCGAATCGCATGATAGGCGCGGTAGATGTAGGCACTGCCATCGATAAGAAAAATTTGTTGGTCGGTGTCCATGAGGCCGGGTCCCATCCGTAAACGGTCCGCTGAGGTTGACTTGCTGCGGGAAGTGCCCTAAGCTCCCCCGTCCGAGTGATGCGGAAGAGGGCATATCATCTTCTTCCCCAAACGACAAGCACGGTTCAAGCCCCGCTTGGGCCTTCAAATGAGCTGGGCGTCAGCACCCGCGCAGAATCGATGATGACAAGTTCCCATTCCCAATCGCCCTACCGCCGTCGCTGGCAACGCCCGGCACTGACCGACTGTCACTGCTGCCGGGCGGCGTTTCCCTTCTGCTGGACCTGTCGCCAATGCGGATTCGCCATCTGTCAGCGGTGCATGGATGAAAATTTCTGGGGGCTTTCCTGCAACGGCATTACCTGGGTGTGTCCGGATTGCGGCGCATCCAACGGCTACGGCAACCAGTGACGGATTCGTCAACCACCCGCGCATCGGCCTCGGGGGCCATTCCTCGTCTGTGCGGCGGATTGGGGTACGCCGCCCTCCTGGGCATTGGCAGGCCCGATCGGGGAGGTTTTACAGGGCCGTTGAAAAATGCTCTTGGGGCGATTTCCCCGATGAAAATGGCTGGCCCGGAGACCGTCTCAGGCCGCCCCGGCGGTGTTCACCAGGCCGTGGACTTCATCCAGGCTGTCGATGTGGCGCCAGGCCTTCAGCGTGCGATTGCGATAGGCCACCAGAGGAATGCCGGCCGCTCCGGCGGCTTGTTCATCGACCTTTGAATCGCCGATATAGATGGCTTCACCGGCTTCGAGCCGCAAGGTGTCCAGCACCCGGAACAATATGTCCGGTGCCGGCTTGGGCGAGGGGACGTCCATGGAGGTAACCACCAGGTCGAAATCATCCATTAACCCGTGGAATTCCATAACTTCCGGCATGGTGTCGGAACGGTTGGTGCCCACGGCTGTCTTGATGCCGGGGCGCAGACGGCGAAGTAAGGGCTTCAAATGGGGCTCGATGGCCATCATGGGGATGAAGGCCTGATAACCTGTCGTCCGGCGGTAGGCATGGGCTTGGGCCAGCTGTCCGCTTGCTTCGAAGAGATGGCGCAGGGCATTGTCCACCGTGTGCATATGGCAATAGGCCAGTTGTGCGGGGGTCAGCGGGGGTCGACCGCAATGCTTTAAAATCCGATTGTAATAGGCGGCGTTGGCGGCCGTCGTGTCGAACATGACCCCGTCGCAGTCAAAAATGACGCCTTTGATTGAAGGCCGATTCACGGTTGTAGGGGGTCTTTTGGTGAGCCTGCGGCAATCATGCCGTAGACATGGACGGGGATTTTCGGTTTCAATTCGCTGTCCGTCGACAAGAGCAGGGTATCGTAATATCTGCCCGGCGAGGTCTTGGTATTTTCCACCACAATGATATAGGCCGGCCCTTCCGGGGTTTCCTGGGTGCGCATCTCATACTGGATATTGATACCGTTTTTGGCATTGATTTCCGTGATCTTGAAGGGATATTCCGTGCGCGGGGTGACCACCAGTTCCTGGCGCATGGTCTGCCCCTTGCTGCCCCGCAAGATGACGCGTTGGGGGTGAATGGTGGCAAAGACCTCCACCGCTCCGGCGACCGTCAACAGCAGTTGTGGCCGTTTGGGGTCGTTGGAAACGACCGTGATCTTCTTGTTCATCTTGTGGCCGCCATAGCCGCTGGTATTAACTTTGATGCGAATTTGTCCCTCGCCGCCGGCGGGGATCTGTCTCGGAAACGAGACGGCGGTACACCCTCAGCCGGTCTGCACTTTTTCGATGGCCAGTGCTCCCTTCCCGCGGTTATAGACCCGGAAATCGTGGACAACCTCGGTGCCGTCGACAACCGGGTCGAAAGTGAACAGGGGATCGGGAATCGTGATGTCGGGGGGGGTGTTTGGGGCGGCGGTTTCGGGGGCTTGATTGGCGACCGAGGCCTCGGGCGTGGTGTCGGCCGCGAGGAGCGGCGCGCTGGCCTGGGCCAGTGAAGCCAGGGGCCATGACAGGATGGTCAGGGCCACGAGCAGGGTCAGTCGGTGGTTGCGGTTCATAGTCTGTAAGATCTCCTTCGCCGGTGATTTCAAGTCGCTTTCCGGGATTCGGCGGTGGAAGCCACGCCAGGAAGCGAGTGTCGGTTTTAGGCCATGGTGATCCACGCGGGCCGGTCTGGCTCGCGGCCACCACCTATGGTTGCCAATTCATGTGACGACTTTATCATCGCTCATTTTTTTCTTCTGTCAAGGCCTGGGCGCTGCCCCTGCCGACCGGCTTCAGGCCCCGATCCGAACGATCTGTTTAAAATTAAACTAGATCATAAAGAGGGGATCGACGTCAATGCTTACCGTGGCCGCTTGACGCCCCTGGGCGGGTCCTGCTGACTGGAGCAATTGTCGTACAAAGCGGTTCAGCACTGACGGTTGCGAACCTTTGAGCAGGAGTTGCCAGCGGAAACGACCGGCCATCTGATGCAGGGCCGCTTCCACCGGTCCCATGAGGGTAAGCTGGCGTTTAAAAAGCGGGTCCTTTTGCAGCAGGGTTCGCCCTGCTACGCCGAGCTTTTCGGCGCTCTGCCGCGTCTTTCCCCGTTGTTTGCCCGTCACCAGGATTTGAATCATGCGGCTGAAAGGCGGATAGGCCAATTCCTGCCGGAACTGAATTTCCCGATCGAAAAACGCTTGGCCGTCTTGCTGCCGTGCGGCGTCGATGGTGAAATGACCCGGGGTATAGGTTTGCAAAATGACGCGTCCGGGGCGCTCACCCCGCCCGGCCCGTCCGGCGACCTGGGCCAGAAGTTGAAACGTTCGTTCACTGGACCGGAAATCCGGAATATTCAAAGCGGTGTCGGCACATACGATCCCCACCAGGGTAATATTCGGAAAATCATGGCCTTTGGCCACCATCTGGGTTCCGATGAGAATGTCGATTGCGCCCTGCTGAAGATCTTTCAGGATCCGTAGCAAACTGCCTTTGCGACGGGTGGTGTCGCGATCCATGCGCGCCGTGCGCGCTTCGGGGAAAAACTGCCGCATGGCCTCCTCGAGTTTCTCGGTTCCCATGCCGAAGTGCCACAATCGAGAGGCGCCGCAGGCGGCGCAGGATTGGTTTGCGGCCTGGCTGTGGCCGCAGTAGTGACAGCGGTAGGCGTTGGCTTCGCGGTGGTAGGTGAGCGTAATGCTGCAGCGATGGCAGCGCACGGGCGCGCCGCAGGCGGCGCAATGGGGATAATTGGCGAATCCGCGGCGATTCAGGAAAAGAAGCGTTTGTTCGCCCCTCGCCAGCGTCTGGCGAATGGCGCTGAGCAGGTCCGCCGTGAGATGCTTGCGCAGACCGCGCCGCAGACGGTTTGGTCTGAGGTCCACGATTTCCACGACCGGCAGGGAGTGTCCGGTTACGCGTTGCGCCATGCGGATGTGGGTGAAACGGCCTTGGCGGGCGTTGTGGACCGTTTGGACCGACGGTGTGGCCGATCCCAGAAGCACGGGGCTGCCATTCTGTTTGGCGCGCACCACGGCCAGGTCCCGGGCGTTATAGCGCAGGTTGTGCTCCTGTTTGTAGGAAGGGTCATGCTCTTCATCCACGACGATCAGGCCGATATTGTTCAGGGGTGCAAATATCGCCGAACGCGCACCGATGACGATGGCGGCCTCCTGGCGCAGGATCCGCATCCATTGGTCCAGCCGCTCGCCGGCCGAAAGACCGCTGTGCAAGACGGCAACATTCTCACCAAACCGCGCACGGAAGCGCCGCTCCATTTGTGAAATCAGCGCGATTTCGGGAACGAGCACGAGGGCGCTTTTCCGCCTTTTGATGGTATCGGCCACCAGGTTCAGGTAAATTTCGGTCTTGCCGCTGCCGGTGACACCCTCCAGGAGGATGGGCGCAAATCCTTCCGCGCCGGCCTTTTGGATCGTCGCCAGGGCCCGGCCCTGTTCCAGGGTCAACTGCGGTGGCTGATCCGGTAGAATCGTTTCACCGAAAGGATCGCGGTAAGCAACCTTCTCGCGCAGCGCGACCAATCCCCGGGCCGCCATGCCGCGAACAACGGCGGCGGCATTGGGCAGAACTTGACGGAGTTGACGCAGGGGGGTTTCCCCATGGCGTTCCAGGAAGGCCAGGACGGCCTGCCGCTGGGGGGTCAGACGCACGCCAGGGATGTTTGGCTCTCGCAGGCGAACCAATTTCTCCTGCTTGGGCCGTGTCCGGCCACCCCGCATGGTTTTCTTGCGGGTGATCCAGCCGCATGCTTCCATTGTCCGCAACAGCCGACCGGGCACCGGGCGATCCAAACGGGTATTAAGTTCCCTTAAACGACAGGCCCCTTTTTTGAGGCAGTCCAGGACCTCCTTTTCCGCACGCGTGAGTTGGGTGGCCTTCGGCAGCCGGCGGGCGCTCTCCGTAATCGCATATTGATTGAACTCGTAGAGATTGAGTCCGCCGGGCAAGGCCCCTTTGATCACTTCTCCCAGGGGGTAGATGTAATACTCGGATGTCCAGCGAAAAAACGGGATCAATTCCTCCGTGAACAAGCGCTCGCCATCCAGGACGTCCACAATATCCTTCAATTCGGTCGTCCCGTTGTCTGCGGCGGGACCCAGCACGTATCCCGTGACCCGCCGCGGGCCAAAGGGAACCAGGACGCGTCGGCCCGGCACCGTCGCGGTCACAAAATCGGGGGGAACACGGTAGCTAAAAGTCTTCCAGATCGGCAGGGCGATGGCGATTTCAAGATGTGCGGGCGGTTGATGGCGCATGCGTTTGATAAAAACCGGATCATCCGATGAGGGAATATGCAAACAACCCCTTGGGAATACAAGTGGTTTTTCCTTGACACTCGGGAATCCATTGCCTACGCTCTACTGTATCGGGTCGTGGTCCCGATTCAGGCCACGATCCATCGCAATGGACTGGAAGGCCACTATATGAAGGTCCCGCTCCGGATTCAAGCGCTTATTCGCGTATCGATGCGCGGCCGACATTGCCCTCGATGCGGCACCAATCTGCCGCCAACAGCGCGACCCGAAGAAGCAAGCAGGCTTTGATTGCTTTTGCGGTCGACCGATCCTCGGGGTTGCACCATCCCTTTAAAGGAGGCTTAGCATGCGAAAATTAATAATCTACCCAATGGTCTTGTGTCTTAGTTTGTCCCTAATGCTGACACCGGTAGCGGCCCTGGCCGTGGATGATGGCGCTGTTTACATCTATAAAAGCGAGCCCACCGGAGAGGCCATGATTGGGGATGCACTGATCGTTCGGCCGGTCTCCCTGGTATGCCTGGGCGTGACCAGCCTGGTGTTTCTTGTGGGATGGCCTTTTGCGGCCCTTGGCGGCAATTCGGATGCCGCCAAACAAAAATTACTGCGCGATCCTGTCCGGTATACGTTCAAACGCCCGTTGGGGGATTTCTGATCGGCATCGGGTGTCCAACCGGAAAGTAAATCGTGTCCCGCCGCTGTGGTCGATGGCCATAAACGCGGTAGTTTTCGACTGACAATTGGTGTCTTTTGTGGTAATGCTAACCGGCTCTTGTTCAAGGGCCGGTTTTCTTTTTGCTATTCAAAGACCCCACCAAAGGAGGACGCCGTGTCCGTATGTGTCGTGGACCATCCGCTGATCAAGCACAAGCTGGGATTGATGCGTGAAAATGACATCTCCGTCAAAGACTTCCGGGATATTGCCTCGGAACTGGCCAGCCTCTTAACATTCGAAGCCACCAAGGATCTGGAAACGGAAAAACGGACCATCCAGGGGTGGGCCGGCGAGGTGGTCGTCGAGGGCATCAAGGGCAAAAAAATTACGGTGGTTCCCATCCTGCGGGCCGGCTTGGGCATGATGGACGGTGTGCTCAGTCTGATCCCTTCGGCCAAAGTCAGTGTGGTGGGGCTTTACCGCAATGAAAATACCCTCAAGCCGGTCAAATACTACGTTAAAATGACCAGCCAGATCGAAGACCGCATCGCCCTGATTCTCGATCCCATGCTGGCCACCGGCGGTACCCTGATCGCGACCATCGAGATGCTAAAAGAATCCGGCTGTCAAAGCATCCGCGGCATTTTCCTCGTAGCAGCTCCGGAAGGAATAAATAAAGTTCAGTCCCTGCACCCGGAAGTGGATATTTATGTCGCCGCCATCGACGAGTGTCTCAATGAGGTGGGCTATATTTTGCCCGGCCTGGGGGATGCGGGCGACAAGATTTTCGGTACCAAGTAAATGGCGTCGTTTCCACCGCGGACCGCGCTTACGGAAAGACGCGGCCGGGTGTTGATGAGGCCTCTGCATGCCCCATTGTCAATCGCGCGCCGTTTCCCGCTATGCGCGCATACCGAAGGTGAGAGGACGGTTGTAGGGCGCTTCTGCATTTCGACCATCCAATAGGGGTTTCAAATTCGCACACAGAGGAGGTTTAATGGTCACAGACAATTCGTCGACAGCCTACCAGTTCAGACTCCAGGACAGCGTTATCGGTGCGCAGATGATGTTTGTCGCCTTTGGGGCCTTGGTTCTCGTTCCGCTTCTGACCGGGCTGGATCCCAATGTGGCGCTCTTTACGGCCGGCGCGGGCACCCTCATCTTTCAACTCATCACCAAAGGGACGGTGCCCATTTTTCTGGCGTCTTCTTTCGCGTTTATCGCGCCGATTATCTACGGTGTGCAAACATGGGGCATCCCGGGAACCATGTGCGGATTGGTTGCCGCGGGGATGCTCTATATTGTCCTCAGTCTCTGTATCAAGGCTTTCGGCGCCGGCTTTCTGCACCGTATCCTGCCGCCGGTGGTCGTAGGACCCGTCATCATGGTCATTGGCCTTGTGCTGGCGCCGGTGGCGGTCCACATGGCCATGGGGCGCACCGGAGACGGTGCGGCCTGGCTGGTGCCGCAGAAAACCGCCATGATCGTGGCCGGTGTGGCCCTCTTAACCACGATTATCAGCTCTTTGCTGGCCAAAGGCTGGTTTAAGCTGGTCCCTATTCTGATTGGTGTGGCGGCTGGTTATGTCACCGCTCTAATCTTGGATCTGAGCGGCGTTTCCGGCGCCGTCCAGGCGTCTTTCGATCCGGGACAATTGAAAAATTTTACCGCTCCGGCCCTGGTCAGCTTCAAACCCCTTCTGGAGGCACCCTGGTTTGCCGTTCCCAACTTCGTTTTGCCGGAGTGGAACCTGCAAGCGATTATCTTTATTGTGCCCGTGGCAATCGCACCGGCCATCGAGCATTTCGGCGACATTTTGGCCATCGGCAACGTCACCGGCAAAGATTTTGTCAAATATCCCGGCATCCACCGCACCATGATGGGAGATGGAATTGCAACCTCCCTGGCCTCCATTCTGGGCGGCCCGCCCAACACGACCTATTCTGAAGTCACCGGTGCCGTCACCCTGACCCGGGCCTTCAATCCGGCCATCATGACCTGGGCCGCCATTTTTGCCATTTTACTCGCCTTTATCGGTAAAGTCGGGGCGTTGTTACAGACCATTCCGGTGCCGGTCATGGGCGGCATCATGTTGTTGCTTTTCGGTGCCATCACGGTCGTCGGGCTGAATACACTGGTGCGGGCCGGCGAAGATCTCACCGAACCACGCAACCTGTCCATCGTGGCCCTGATTTTGGTGTGTGGTATCGGCGGATTGGTGTTCTCTTTCGGCAAATTTACCCTGGGAGGGATCGGCATGGCGGGGATTCTGGGGGTCATCCTGAATCTGGCGCTGCCGAAGCAAACGTCCTGAGCAGCAACAAACCACCGTTCGGGCTTTCTGCAAGAGGGATAAAACGCAAGCCGGCCGTCCTGTCGAGCACGGGACCGCCGGCTTTTTGGGTGGGCCGTCAGCGTTGATCCATGGGGACGTAATTTCTCTCCGCCGGACCGATATAGATCTGGCGCGGGCGGCATAGCTTCCATTGGGGGTCGTCCATACTCTCTTTCCATTGGGCGATCCAGCCGGGCAGACGCCCGATGGCAAACATGACCGTAAACATGTTGGTGGGAATTCCAATGGCCCGCAGGATAATGCCGCTGTAGAAATCCACGTTTGGGTAAAGATGGTGCGCGATGAAGTAGTCGTCGTGCAGGACGATGTCTTCGAGTTCTTTGGCCAACTCCAGGAGCGGGTCATCGATTTTGAGGTTTGCCAGTACACGATCGCACATGGCTTTGATGATTTTGGCCCGCGGATCGTAGGTTTTGTAAACACGGTGGCCGAAGCCCATCAGACGAAAAGGATCCTGGCGGTCCTTGGCACGCTCCACATAATGCTTCATGCCCTTGCCACTGGTGGCGATTTCCTGGAGCATTTCGACGACGGCCTGATTGGCCCCGCCGTGCAGCGGCCCCCAGAGAGCGGCGATACCCGCGGAGATGGCGGCATAAAGGTTTACCCGCCCGGAGCCGACCAAGCGCACAGCGGAAGTGGAACAGTTCTGCTCGTGGTCGGCATGCAGAATCCAGAAGACATTGAGGGCTTCCACCAGATCGTCGTCGATCTCATAGGGCATGACGGGGGAGTCGAACATCATGTTCAGAAAATTGGCACAGTAGGACAGGTCCGGACGCGGATAGACCACCGTGTGGCCCCGGGACATCTTGTAGGACATGGCCGCCAGGGTGCGCACTTTGGAGAGCAGGCGCGTCACGGTCACATCGATTTCTTCCTCTGCGCTCTGGGTTTGAAGCTCAGGGTAAAAGCTGCGCAGGGCATTGACCATGCTGGAGAGGATACCCATGGGGTGAGAGCGTTTGGGGAAGTTCTGGTAGAAGATTTTCATATCTTCGTGGACCAGGGAAGCATCGTTTAGCAAAACGGAGAAACGATTCAAATCCTGTCGCGTGGGCAGCGAGCCGTGGACCAGCAGGTAGGCGGTTTCGCGAAACGAAGAGTATTTGGCCAACTGCTCCACGGGGATTCCACGATACCGAAGGATTCCTTTTTCACCGTCCATAAAGGTGATCGTGCTGGTGCAACTACCCGTGTTGGCATAGCCGCTGTCCAAAGTGATCAGGCCCGACTGCTCTCGGAGTTGGGAAATATCGATCCCCTTTTCGCCTTCGGTTCCTTTCACGACGGGCAGTTCATAGGTTTGCCCCATGTAGGTGAGGGTTGCCGTTTCTGTCATCGTTGCCGTCCTCCTGCTGTTAGCGGTTCAATTGGACACGAATTGGGTGTCCTCAACCGAGAATAGGTCCTTATCGGTCGAAAACCCGGCCCCCAGGTAGGGGTGCTAAAAACCATCGGGACCGTCTTTGCGGATGCCGAAACTCAACCTGCCGATACCCCAGATGACGCGATATCGGTGATGTTTAAAGCCATGTCTGCCCCGCAAGGGGAGATCCTTTTACACGGCGGATGGGCGCGGTCGGTTGACCTGGGCAGTCTCACGAAGGTCATATATATAGACGATTAACCGATTGTGGGTCAAGAAGATTATCGGCAAGACGGCCGCCGGGCGTCTTCAGCAGATCGTTTACACTATGGGGCGGCTGTGCTATTGGAGTCAAAGGGACGCAGACCGTTCGCCTCCCAAAACACCCCCAGGCTTGGCCTGCCATCATCTGACGGCGACCGGAGCATACCGCCGGGTCAATGATTCCTAAGCATTTGGGAAAGGAGACCTCGCCCATGTCATTTAAAGATAATCTGCGCAAGAAGATCGAAATCAATGACCTGGCAAAACGAATCGTAGCCTCTATGGGGCCGCCTAACAGCGGTCGCCGCATCGATAAAGATCTGGTTCGCAAACTGCTGGCGGAAGGCGGGTATGAAAAATTGGTCCAACGGGATATGGAACTCTACCGCCTGCCCCCCCTGGCGGATGAACCACGCCTGCTGGTGCTGGACAATGATCTTGCCATTTACCGTACGAGTGTTGACGACGTCGTTTTACGGAAGAGTCCGGTGGTAAAGGAGATGTTGAATATTCGCAATGTGATCAAAATCCTGAACGACGCGGATGTCGTTATCAGCAAAAAAGAAGTGTCTTTGAACACACTGCGGGAAGAGCTTATCGCCGAACTAGACCTGACATTTGGCAAGG
>JASFFM010000046.1:0-16075 GCA_050124295.1 Desulfobacterales bacterium
ACGACATAGACACCAATGCGCGTCCAGCGCCATTTTTCGGCAAACAAGCATAATCCCGCGTCGGTTTTTTCCACCCGCATGTAGCCGAATTTGCGTTTGAGCACCGGCAGAAAGAGGCCCTCTAAGGTCGCCGGATCGCGGTGATCCTGATAAGTCGTTCGATGCTTGGTCTTCTGGAAGCGCGACCGTCGGAAAGGCGGTTTTTTTACAAACAGGATCTTGCCAACGGAAGCCAACCGCTCGATGGAGCAGGTAATAATGTTCATTACCAAGACAATAATCAGCAGGCGAAACCACCAAGATCGATACATATCGAAAAAGTCAAGGGCCGACAGCAGCCTGAAGCCGAATTCACCAAAGGCCTGCAGGTATTCCATGGGCTGTTTGTTCTGGGGGATAAAAGTTCCTACGATCGAGGTAGCCGCCAAGGACAACAACAAAATGATGGTCAGTCGAACCGAAGCAAAAAATCCCCAGATGGTATCCAAGATACCGTCCGGGGCTTCTTTTTTAGGCATGTGGCTTCCTTTCCGTGCGCAAAATTCGGGTTTCCATATCACGATAAACCCAAGCAGGCAATATTCGTCGGGTCCGTTCGAGCTGGTCCCAGATACCACTCGCGATGCACTGATCGGGCCCCCGGTTGATCATCCCGGCAGCCGTCAATCAGAATCCAGTGCCATGGCCGGAAGGCGCTTGTGCAAAACAGCCGCAGACCGCGTTCGTTGATCGGCGAGGGGTGCCGCCCACCGAATCAAGAGCTACCTTCCGATCGGGCCGCAATAACGGCCCGCTTGGAAGGGTCAAGGTAACGGCGGACCAACTCCTCGATATCGCCCTTGGTAATGCCCTCATAATCGCTGGTGATGGTGCGGGCCCACTCCAGCTGAACGGGATGGCGCGAAGCGCCCTCCAAGACGGTACCCAACCAGTATCTGTTTTCCCGCAGGCGATCTTTGATGTCGGTAAGGATCGGCCCCAAGGCCTGCTGTAAGGCTTCCTCGGGAATACCGGATTGCCGCAAATCCTCTACGATCGCTTTGACCTCGGATTGGACGAGATCCATCGCTTCCGGCGCCAGCGGAATATAGATAATGAAAAGGCCGTAGTTCGGGTAGGTTCGACTCGGCCAGCTGAAGGCACCTGGCGAGTAGGCGGCACCCAATTTTTCGCGAATCCGCAGGCGAAGCCGCTCCGAAACGATTTCGGCCAGCACGTTCAACCGCCGGGTGCGCCCGATTTCCCAGACATCAGCGGTCGGAAACGCCATGATCAACAAGGCTTTATCGATCTGGGAGGCAACCGCAATATCCATCTGCCGGCCCTCGGGAAATACAGGTCCTTGGCGAGCGCTTACCCTCGGGACATCCATCCGTTTCCCTGGCAGGCCGCCCAGATATCGTGCCGCCAGGCGGACGACAGCCGCGGGATCCACATCGCCCACGATCGAGAGTTCCATAGCCGCACTCTGCAGGGCCGGTTTGACCCACGCCCGGACGTCGACGGCCGAAAGGCCTTCCAGGGCCTCAAGGTCTGGCTGGCCAAAACGCCGGTCCCCACCGCTTAGGAAGCGCCAGCCATAGAGGTTCAAAACGCTGTCAACGGACTGGCGCATGGTTAGGTAGGATTGGCGATACCGGTTGTACGCCAGTTGCCAGGCATCCTCCCGGAAAGCCGCATCCCGGATGGTGGCATACAACAATTGGAACACGAGTTCCAATTCATCCGGTGCGGAGCGTCCTTCCAAGGTGAACCGGTCGTCTCGCACACGGAATCGAATTTCCGTTTTTTTCCCTGCCAGGGCCTCAGCAAGCCCTTGCTTGTCCAATTGACCAAGCCCGCTTTCGTTCAATACATCATCGGTCAGCTCGGCCAAGGCAGACTTATCGGTTGGGACGCCCGCGCGGCCTTCGCCAAAAGAGAGTGCGAAGAGGATCTCATCATCCGTAAAATCCGTCGATTTGATGTTAAGCCGGATGTCGTTCTCGAACTGGATCGAAGAAACACCGATATCGGCGTAATCCTGCCGTTTGACAATGCGCCCATCTTGCTTCGGCGGTTCGAGATAAGGAAAAACCAGGCGTTCGGATTTTTGCGGTGGCGTCACCGCCACGGCTTGGGCGCGATCGAAAGTAGCCGCAATCGTCTCTTCGGGCGTTCCAGAGGACGGGTCGATCACCGCATTGCCAGTCACCATGACCAGGCGATGGTTGTCGCCCCAAACGGTAAGTAAGCGATCCTGCAGATCCTTACCGGTGACGTTTTCAAGAATCGGCTCGGCAAAAGCTTTTGTCTGTTCGGGTGAGCGAAAAACTCTCTCGTACGTCACGGTGGAGACCAATTGGCGGGCCAAAATGGCGCTGTCACGGGTTTGTGCCTGTGCGGCGGCTTGTTCCAATCCGGCACGGTAGTCCTTCTTGACGCGCTCAAGCTCGTCTTCCAGAAAACCATATTGCAATGCCTGCCGCAGTTCCTCGTCAATCAGCGTCAAAGCCTCTTGCCAGTCGTCCGGCTGACAATCGGCACTGATGTAACCGTAGCGAATTTCACGCAAAAACGTACCACTGCCCACACCGGCATCCGTGATCGGCGCGCCCGCTGTATTGATTTTGCGCATCAGGCGGTTGTAGATTATTTGGTTGGCCAACTGCTCTTCAATACGCTGCTGCTGATAGGCCGCATTGTCCGGTTGCTGCCGGTGCTGATCCAGAACCTGAACCGTCACCGAAGTACTGCCAAGTTCCGATTCATGGTGGTAGAAGGCTTTCACACCCTTGTGAACAACCTTGCCGATATCCGGCTGAGCTTTGGAGGGGGCCCGCGCGGCCATCTTCGCGAACCGTTCTTCGACCAGTCCCTGGACAATCTGGGGATCAAAATCTCCGACCATGACCAGCACCATATTGTCCGGCCGATACCAGGTGTCGTAAAATGTTTTGAAAACCGATCGGTCCGCTGATCGGATAACCTCCTCGGTCCCGATGGGTAGACGCTCTGGAAACCGTGTGTCCGCAAGCTCAAATTTGAGGGAAGCCACATAGGCGCGATAGTCTGCCGAATCGCGGGTCCGCTTCTCCGCCAGAATCACACCCCGCTCACGCTCAATTTCCGAGGAGAGCAGCAATGCGCCTTGAGCATAGTCCTGCATCACCAGAAGGGCTTCTTGCAGGCTTTGCCGATCCGAAGTTGGCAAGTTAATATCGTAGACGGTATCCAAGAAACCGGTGCGTGCATTGACATCCGGTCCAAATTGCATCCCAATTTTCTGGAAATACTTAATGAGCTCGCCCGGCGGGAAATGTGTCGATCCGTTAAAGAGCATATGTTCCAGAAAATGAGCCACCCCGCGTTCATTTTCCGATTCCTGCAGTGATCCGGTTTTGACAACGAGGTGCAAGCGCGTGCGATCTTGCGGTTTGGCATTGGGCAAAAGAACATACCGAAATCCATTTTCCAGGGCGCCAAAAATTGCACGTGGATCCGGATCGAGGTCCGATTGCTCGTGAGGCCATCCCACCGTAGGCACCTCGGATCCACTTTGATCGACTGCCTTGGAAGGCGCTTTTTGAGTGTAAGCGTACGCATGATCGGGCAAGGTGCCTGGTATGGTGTCCGCCATGGCCCCCAGAGGCGCCATCATGATACTCGCCCAAATCACCAAACATCCAACGATACGTGATTGCAATTCCATCGCCATCCTTTCTGCTGCTATTGAACACGTGACATAGCGGTAAACATGACTGCCATTGTCACGTATGAGCGTTTACGACCAAAGAACATAATAAGGATTCAGCGGATGATGACAATACGTTGCCTCAAGATCAGCCGTTTGCCATCTCGGACGGGGCCGGCACCGATCCGTCCCGGGCCCGGCCCGTCGTGACGATCGACGATTCATCAGATCTTCAGTGGATTTTGAAATGCTTTTGGGATACAGGCGGCGTTGTCGTCGATCGAAATGACTTTTCAAAACCAAGCGAGGCGCCAACCTTAACAAGCATCGCTTCCGCCAGCCTAAATTCCAAATTGCAAGAAGGGCGTCGTTTGCAGACCGGCAAACCAAACACGCCGATTCCCGTGCAAGGAGCGACTTTGCCGTTTAGCGCAGTGATCTGAAAGGGAATCGAAATCCCTTTTTTGGAGAAGTTTTTTAACCCGCTAACGGCCTTGAAGCCTTGTTTCAAGTCCGCATCAACCTTACATAGGCCTGCGGGTGGCACCCACCGCTGAGACATCGATCCAATGGGAAGTCCTCTTCTACGGGAATCGTGGGCTTGGCCTTGATCGCGGACGCAAACCTTCGTTTGGCGATGGGCTCAAATCCCGAATCTTGCGCATCCTCGAGAGTGCCCAGAATATAAGCGGGTAGGGCAATACGTTGGAGGGAGGTCCAAAGAGAATCATCAGGGCAAGCGCGTCGATTGCCAATCGATGGTGCAAGTCTCGAACAGAGCACCAAATCTTAGCGCAGATCGGTGCCGATGACATCTCTGCCCGGACCAGAACGTCTCAGCCTGCCCCCACTTCAGTGAGGCAGGCTGAGTCTAAAACTTTTGCATGGAACCGTGTGCTTGCGCGTCAAGGTTTAAAACGCTTTGGCAGCGCAGAACCCATAAATCAAGCGATTTTCCAAGTCGAAAACCACCGACGTTATGATTTTTTAATGTAGAGACCACGCGATTTGGCGACGATCTTGCCCCGGGTGGAAAGTTTGTAGAGCGCATTGCTCAACTGACGAGGAGAAAGGCCTGTTTTCTGCTTGAGTTGGGCAATGGTGGCGCCGCTGCGGGATTTGGCGATAACACCATACACGGCGTCCAGTACGGTTGGTTTCTTTGCCGCGCTTTTTTTGGGGGCCGCTTTGGTCGCCTTCTTCTTGGCGGCAGGTTTTTTGGTCACGACTTTCTTGGCGGCAGCTTTTTTGACCGGACGCTTTTTGGCGACGGTTTTTTTCGCCGCAGTCTTCTTGGCTGGGGCTTTCTTAGCCGTTACCTTCTTGGCTTCGGCCTTCGCCATTTTGGTGAGCTTGGCAGTCGCTTTTTCGACCTGTTTGGAAAGCTTTACCAATTCTTTGGACACCGCCTTCAGTTGTTCCTTTAATTTCTTCATCTGACATATCCTCCTTCTTCTAGTCAATTATTCGATGCCTGACAGTGACGAAATTAATACAAAGAATTTATAAAGTCAACACTATCATCAATAAAAAAAGCATATTAGACAAGGCGATCTGTGATGATGCAAAAGCGGCAAGAATTTCTCAAATTACTTTCACCGAATCGCGACAACCTGTGTAACATATCGTTATAAATCAGCTTTTTTAATTTCTCCTGTTTCACCGGCGAGGCGATCTCCTCCCCGTACATCTGCCGCGATGAAAACTGGGGTGGGCCGAAGAAAATAAATTATGGTCTTTTATCCCTCGTCGCGGAGTATAAAGATCTGCTCGCGCACCATTCCCCAAAGGAAAGACCTGCCAGAATTCACGGCCACGCCCTGCCAAAGGCGCTGGAGGGTGTCCCCCAGAATGCCGGCAGCAATCCTGCGGGGCAATTTCGATGACCAGGGGGAAACCTTAGATGATAGTAAAAGCGCTGCGGGCTTCTTAGGATAGGCTCCGGTTAAATGATCCAGCCCATATTGGCAATGACCGCGGCAACGATCGCTTCTGAAGACAAGCGGTCCCACAGACCACCGACGTTATCGACTCTATGGTGACCACGAAAACGATCCCAAGCACGTCCTCGCGCGCAAGCGGCATAAAGATCAGGCTGCTTCCAGGAGAGGGTTTGCACCTCCCGTGATGATCACCCCATCGATCATGCAATCGAAGAACACCGCCGCGATGGACATGCCCATCGATCGTCGAACGTCGGCCGTGTCAGTCTCGATTGGCTAAATGGCTATGTTGCGCTTCGTCCCTTGGCGTTGACGTTTCCACGCTTCCAAGGCGGCTGCGGATTCATCGTGCACCTCTTCGGACAGGCGTCTGTGGCTGAATTTAAATCCAATCAACGCCTGTTCACAAACAAGGGGGTTTGCCGTCCGGAGATGCAAAAGGTTGCGTCTTGTGCAGCCTTTTCCTCCCTTGGGTACGGCCACGCTTGCGTCAACATGTTTACAGGCCTTCGGTGAGGCTTGAAAACACACTCCCTGGCTATACAACGTCACCGTTATTTTCCGAAGTGCTTCATCGTGAGGCTGCTTGGGTGCGTGTTGACAAATTGATGGGCCTGTGGAAGAACACGCTTCCATGACGCTGGTCAGGCAACCAAGATGGTCATTTCAGCGTTTTCGAGTTCGATAGCTCTGCCCCACAAGCCGAATTCTTCGGATATAGTGTGCCTGGTGGCCGCCTTCCAAAGGCAATGACCTCTGCCAGGGGGGAGATGAATGGCATCATCGCTCAAAGAACGGTTTCGCAACGAATTGAATCCCGCGCAGTTCGAAGCGGTTTTCCACGATGAAGGACCGCTTTTGGTGATTGCCGGCGCCGGTAGCGGCAAGACGCGGACCCTCACCTACCGGGCGGCACGGCTGGTGGAGGAAGGCCGCGCTCCGGAATCGATTCTTCTGTTGACCTTTACCCGCAAAGCAGCCGGAGAAATGTTGCGACGGGCCAGCATCCTGCTGGATGGCCGCTGCCGGCAAATTGCCGGCGGGACCTTCCATTCCTTTGCCAACAGCATGCTAAAGCGTTATGCTTTCGCATTGGGCTATCCCAACGGTTTTACCATTATCGATCGGCCGGATGCGGAAAGCCTTATTGGCTTCATCGTGAAAGAAACCATCACGAGGCCCAAATTCGGCGCCTTTCCGCGCAAGAGGACTTTAGCGGATATATTTAGCAAAATCGCCAACAAGGACACCGAGCTGGAAGAAATTCTGGACAGCGAGTATCCGCATTTTCTTCCCTACCGGGATATTCTGCAGGACATTTGCAATGGCTACACCGAAGTGAAAAAGCAGCAGGCCTTGATGGATTATGACGACCTTCTGAATTATCTGTGGATCTTGCTTGATCAGCACCTCGAAGTTAGAGCACAAATAACGGGCCGTTTTCGCCATGTTATGGTCGATGAGTACCAGGATACCAATCGCGTTCAGGCCCGTATTGTCCGTCTTCTGGCTGGCGAACATCATAATGTAATGGTTGTCGGCGATGACTCCCAAAGCATCTATTCATTCCGCGGGGCCGATTTTCGCAACATTATGGAATTTCCGGCGATCTTTCCGAATACCCGGGTGATCACACTGGAAGAAAACTACCGCAGCGCCGAACCCATTCTGGCCCTGACCAATCAACTAATCGACCAGGCCATCGAAAAATATCCCAAAACCCTTTTTTCAAAACGCGGGGGACGCAATCCACCACAGCTGGTATTCACCGGAAGCGAAAACAGTCAATCCCGTTTTATCATCGACAAGGCCCAGGAGCTCACCCGTCGTGGCATCCCTTTAAAAGATATTGCCGTGCTCTTTCGCGCCGGTTTCCACGCTTTTGATCTGGAAGTGGAATTGACCCGGGAAGGAATCCCCTTCGTGAAGTACGGCGGATTCAAATTCATGGAATCGGCCCATATCAAGGACATTCTGGCGTATTTGCGTGTTCTCAGCAACCCCTATGACCGCTTGAATTGGTTCCGTATTCTGCTACTGGTCGATAAAATTGGTCCAAAATCAGCCCAAACCCTATATGATCGGATTCGCCGCCAAGCGAGTGGCCTGAATGGATTCTTGACCAACGATTCGAAGCTGGCGACGAAGCCAGGCATTCAGCGTCTTAAGGAGGTTTTGGCCGCCGCCGCAGATGCCTCTCTTTCGCCGGTGCGCCGGGGGGAGCAGATTCTGGCCTACTATCTGCCTATCTTGAAGCAACGTCATGATGACCATCCCAAGCGCGCCCGGGATCTTGAGCAACTCCTGGCCATTATGGAAACCTACGACAATCTTGACCGCTTTCTGGAAGATATGACCCTCGAGCCGCCAACTACGACGGTATCCGGCGCCTTTGATCCCACCGATAGCCATGACGATCTCTTGGTCCTGTCGACGGTTCACTCGGCCAAAGGTCTCGAATGGCATACCGTATTTATTCTCTGGGCGTTGGACGGGCGCTTCCCGTCCCTTATGGCGGCGGACAACGATGCGCAACTGGACGAAGAACTGCGATTGATGTATGTAGCCTCCACCCGGGCCCGGGAGCAACTCTATTTCATGTGTCCCGGGCAGGTATATGACCGGATGTCCGGCATGCTGTTGAGCCAGCCGTCCCGTTTTCTCGCAGACCTTCCGGAAACCATCCTGGAGCGCCTATCAGGCGCTCTTTGGTGACCTCTCGGCTGAAGGCGGTTTTTCCCCCGCCACCGGGTAAACCATTTTCGTTTGCCGTCGGCAGGCGATGGTTTCGTCTTTGCTTCCCGGCCTGCACCGTGCTATGGAAGCCACAGAAGTGTTGTAGCGCACAAGCGACAGCGACTTCGCCATTTGAGCTTGAGGCAAAGGCCTCTGGCCGCAATCGCCAATTTCTGCATCGGGTGCTGCCAAGGTCAGCCACCGCCTGGCCTGTTGGCCGATCGTAGGCTGCGCCGCCGAGCAGATTTATCTTTAGAGCTCAAGGGTATCAATACGAAATGCTATCCGAGTCAATGGTTCTCATCATTGGTTATGCATTCGGATTTTATATGTCATGGAATATCGGGGCCAATGACGTTGCCAATTCCATGGCTTCGGCGGTGGGTGCCAAAGCCATCACCATCCGTCAGGCCGTCTTCATTGCCGGCATCTTAAACTGTATCGGCGCTTCGTTTATCGGCGCGCATGTCACCAACACCATCCGCAAGGGGATTGTGTCGACCGAGATCCTCTCCGATCCCCATCTGGCCCTCATCGGTGCCTTTTCAGCCCTTCTGGCCGCTGCCCTGTGGGTTAGTTTCGCCACCTGGAAATCACTCCCCGTATCCACCACGCATTCCATCGTGGGCGCTATGATTGGATTTGGCATCATGGCCGGTGGCCTTCAGGTCATCAACTGGGGCCAACTGGGCGCCGTGGTGGCCAGCTGGATTATCTCTCCGATTTTCAGCTTAATCATCGGTTGGAGCATGTTTAAGCTAATCGTTAAATTTGTCCTGCGCCAAAAAGACGCCTTTCAATGGGCTTTGAGACTTTCACCGTTTTTTATCGGTTCGGCTGTATTTGTGGTCGTTCTCTCTTTCCTGTTTAAAACGCCCCTGGGAAAGTCTCTGTCGGTCGCCACGCCGCTGGCCCTTTTGCTCGGTGCCGTCTTTGCCGCTCTACTGGGCTTTATCGGCCGATATCTGCTCAGGCGCTACGTACCCAACGATAATCGCGGCACCGAAGAAGTTTTCCGGAAAATTCAGATTGGTACATCCTGCTATGTAGCGCTCGCCCAGGGTGCCAATGACGTGGCCAACGCAATTGGACCGCTGGCGGTTATTTATTTTCTGGTGAAAACGGGCACGGTGGGTGCCCAAGTGCCGGTCCCTGTCTTTCTTCTTTTCTTCGGAGGGATTGGGATTGCCTGCGGTATCGGTATGGCTGGTCACCGCGTGATGGATACGATCGGGAACAAAATTACGACCCTCACGAATACACGCGGTTTTTCGGTCGATTTCGCCGCCGCCACAACGGTCCTGTTGGCCTCCAAGTTGGGGTTGCCGGTCTCCACCACCCATGCGGCGGTGGGCGGTGTCATGGGGGTTGGTCTGGCCCGCGGAATCGAGGCCGTCAACTTCGGCATTATGGTCCGGATCGCCTTCTACTGGGTATTGACCGTACCCGTTGCGGCATTGTTCAGTATGGCGATGTTCAAAATTTTGGAAACCATCATGTAATCGATTAAGGAGAGCGACATGCGTATCCCCTTTTTATCGTTATTTGTCACATCCCCCTTCGAAGGCCTGCAAGAACACGCCGAGAAGGTTAAAGAATGTGCCTGGGCCTTCCAGCAGGCTATCGAATGTCATGTCTCCGACCGTTGCCGACAGTTTGAGGAACTTCGCCGGGAGGTGAGCAAACTCGAAAATGAAGCCGACAATATCAAGCGTCGGATTCGAGGCCATCTACCCCTCGGTACGATGATGCCGGTCAGCAAATTTCAGCTGTTTCGTTATTTGCGAGAGCAAGACCAGGTCCTGGATGCGGTCAAGGATGCCCTGAACTGGATCTCCTATCGCACCGAACCGGGTATCCCGGAGGCCCTTCACAAGGATGTCTTCCTGCTGGTGGATGCCGTGGTTGACCCACTGGAAGGACTAAGCCACATGGTGGCCGGCGCCAAGCGCTATTTCGCGACCTATTCCGAAAAGCAGCGTGTGGCCGTCAAAGAAATCATTCGGGAGGTCAGGGCACAGGAGCATGCGGCAGACATTGCCGAGGCGGAAATCAAGCAGAAAGTCTTTAATATGGGGATCGATCCCGTGACCGTTTTCCACATGGTCCGCTTGGCCGAGATCATCGGCTCCATTGCCGATCACGCTGAGAATGCCGGCGACATGATGCGCGCCATGCTGGCCCGCTGATGGGAAGAAATTCTTTGGCGGTATTGACCCCATCCCCCAGGCCAGTATCAGCGGTGCCCTCATCCGCTTAAACAAAGCGCCCCTTAACGCATGAAGGCCCACCAGACAAAACCTATAAAAATGGCGGCCGAAACCGCCGCGACGGCATAGGCCTTCCAATCAACCGTCTTTTTGGCCCATCCCGTGGCCTCCACCGGACCGACCCGTTTCTTGCACATGTCACAATGATTGGCATTGACCGCCAAGTGGTTGTAGCAGTAGGGACATTTTTTAATGGTGAACGTTTTCAGGTCAACGGTTGATTTGCGTTTTTTTTTGGCCATGGTGGTGTTTCCTTGTCACGGGAGCAAGACCCGCGTTTGGGCCACGCCCGAAGTGCCAGAGACCATTTACTCCAACATTGAACGATCGATCTCGATCTCAGTCTGGCGGCGAGCCTCGGCCATCCAATTGCCGTATACTTCGCGCTGCTTGCGTTGGCGCAACTGTGCCAAAATGGCGTCCAACTGCCCCTCGCCGGAGCGCGCGTCGGGAATCTGCTGATCCACATATCGGAATACGAAGACGCCTTTTTCGCCACGCACAGGGGCTTCTGGGAACGGGTTGTCCGAAGTAAGTCTGAAAGCGGCGGCCGCCACGCCCGGAGCAGAACCAATGCCGGGGATAGCCTCCCTTCTTTTAAACCAGCCGGTTGTCTGCGGAGCGATACCCTTGGATGAGCCCGCTTCGGCAAAAGACTTGCCGCCCCGCACATCCTGCAGCAGTTCATTCGCTTGCGCCTCGGCCTGCTGCCACTGTTTTTCCGTCTCCAAATCCTGGGTGACACGCGCCTGAACTTCTTCCAAGGCCGGAATTCGAGAGGGGTATTTCTCAAGTGTTTGGATTAGGTAGAACCCGTCACCTAAATCCTGGACTTCGCTGATCGCCATATCATCCAGGCTGAAAGCCGTTTCAATGAGTTTGCGGGAATCCCTCAGGCCCGGGACAGCATCGCTGCGCGACAGGGGGCCTACGGTCTGCAAGGTCACGCCAAAACGCTCGGCAGCTACAACTAAGTCGTCTCCCCCATAGGATGAATCATAAGCCGATTCCGCCTCCTCCAAAGCCAGCGCCCGGGCTTTCAGATCGCTCAAACGACCGCGGATTTTATCCCGCGACGCTTCCAGAGATAGGGTCTCAGCCTTGTTATGCTGTTCAACCTTAATAATATGCCAGCCGAAATCCGATCGCACCGGTTCACTGATCTCGCCGGCTTGGAGGGCAAATGCCGCTTCCTCAAAAGGCTTGACCATACGACCACGACCGAAGGTACCCAGATATCCACCCTGGTCTTTGGACGGCCCCTCCGATAACTGTTTGGCCAGCGCGCCGAAATCTTCGCCCTGCACAGCGCGGGCGCGAATATCGACCGCTTTCAAACGCGCCGCCTCAACCGTCTGGGCATCGGCGTCTTTATCGAGTGCAACGAGAATGTGCCGTGCCTCCACGGTCTCAGGCGAAAAAAATTCAGCTTGGTTTTCTTCGTAATAGCGTTTGATCTCATCGTCCTCGACCTGCACGCGTGGCTTGTATTCCGCCGTTCGGAAGCCCACATAGCGCAGCTTGATCTGCGGGTCGGTTTTATACCGATTCTGGTTGGTCTTGAAAAACGCCTGCAGTTCATCTTCGCTGACCGTCACCTTATCGTAGCGCGTTGGATCCACCAGGAGGTATTCGATATCCATGGCCGTATTCTGCCACTGATACCAGGCCGCCGCTTCACGATCAGACACATTCACCGTGCGGGTGATGAAGTCGCTTACTTTCTGGATCATCAGGTCTTCCCGTTGGGAGGCCTCGAAATTCTCGGGGGTCATGCCCATCCTGCTCAATACCTGTTGATAGACACGGGCATTAAAGGTGCCATCGGCCTGAAAAGCGGGAATCGTACTGATCGATGTGGCCAGTTCCTTGTCGGTGACTTTAAAACCCATCTTATCAGCGGCTTTTAAAATGACGCGTCGATCGACCAGTTGATTGACGGCCTGCTCTTTTAGGTTAAGGGCTTGTAGCATTTCTTCATTGAAATTATCCCCTAACTGCCGGCGCATATTTTCCACTAAATTCTGGTAGGTTCGGCTGTATTCCATGTACCCAATGGGCATCCCGTCGACGCTGGCAACCATCGTATTGGGGCTTTTCTGTTCAGGCCCGACGCCCCAAAAAATAAAAACGACCACGATCCCGCCCAGCAGCAGCTTGATAATCCAACTGCCGACATTTTCCCGCATCTGAGTGAGCATATCTATCCTTTCCGGGACAACCGGCATCTGCAAGGGATTGGACCGGCCGACCGTATCATCACCTTCGGCAAGCTAGCGCTCCCAAAGGGCCTCCTCGTGTAGATCGTCTCCGCTAGCAAGCGGACAGTTACCCAAAATACAAACGCTTTTAATAGGTTTTACGCTTTTTTTTGTCAATAGGACAGCGCCGTCAATCTTGGACGGATCACGCCTGGCGGGGGTCTCGTAAGCAACCCCGCCCGGAGGCCGTGGAAAAAAAATATTGACAGTCACCGAGGTGTCTGTTAGCTTTTGCGCTTACTGAAATGGGGCTGTAGCTCAGCTGGGAGAGCGCATGACTGGCAGTCATGAGGCCAGGGGTTCAAGTCCCCTCAGCTCCACCATGCGAAATTTTAGGGCGGCCTTGCCGCCCTTTTTAGGGCAACACGACACCCCCACGGACACCTGTCGACAAACGCCATCCGCCCTTCGACTCAAACCCCAATGATCTCTCTGATGCGCTGATGCAGCTGGTCCAATTGATAAGGCTTTTGGATAAAACCGTCACAACCGCGTGAAATAATCTCGGCCGCCTGATCTTCAATACTGTATCCGCTGGATAGAAGTACCCGCACGCCAGGATTTATGGCCACAAGGCGATCGAATACTTCGCCGCCTTTCAAATCGGGCATAATGATATCCAGGATAACCAGATCGATTTGTGCCTGACGCTTCTGGTATATGTCAATCGCTTCGTGCCCGCCCCGGGCAATGATGACCTTATAACCCAGTTTTTTCAGCATCGAAGAGCAAGCATCCAGGATCGCCTTTTCGTCGTCCACCAGCATGATCGTCTCGTTTCCCGGAACAAGCTCAGCCACTTTCTCATCAGAGACCTGCACTTTTTCTTCCGTTGCCGGCAAGTAGATGGTGAAAATGGCCCCCTTCCCCGGGCGGCTGTGCACATCGATGTAGCCATTATGGTTTTTGATGATGCCGAAAGCCGATGCCAAACCAAGCCCTGTTCCGGTGCCCATTTCCTTGGTCGTGAAAAAAGGCTCAAAAATGCGCTGCATGGTGGCCTCATCCATGCCTTCACCGTTATCTTTGATGGATATTTTGACATACTTCCCCGGATCCGTGTGAAACAGTTTCCCGCGCTGCTGGTCCAGAACAACATTCTCTGTTCGCAAATAGAGTTCACCGCCTTCCGGCATGGCCTGCCAGGCATTGATATAGATGTTCAGAAGAACCTGCTCGATCTGCTTCTGGTCGACGTTGACAGCCCAGATCGCCTTTTCATAGTTCTCGAAAATGACGATTTCTTTACGCGTACGACCGAAGAGCTCGGAAGTCGAGCGAACAATACCATTTAAGTCCGTCGGTTCGACAACATATTTCCCGCCCCGGGCAAAACCGAGCAGCTGTTGGGTCAGTTTGGCCCCACTCTCCACACATTGCTGGATGCTTTGCAGATTTTCATGAAACTCCGATTCCGGTAGGCTATCCAACAGGAGTACAGACACGTTCCCCTGTATCCCCATGAGCAAATTGTTGAAATCATGAGCCACGCCGCCGGCCAGAGTTCCCAGTCCCTCAAGACGTTGCACCTGTTGGAATTTCAACTCCATGCGCCGCCGTTCGTGTTCGGCCTGTAGCCGCTCGGTCACGTCACTGATCAAGCCGCGGAAGCCGGAGGGTCGGTGGCGTCGGTTGCAAATCAGAGAGGCCGAGATCTCCATGGTGCGGTGCGCCTGATCCCGTCGGAAGATTTCCAACTTGGTAATTTTGACGATATCTCCTTCGGAGGTAATCTTGCGAAACCGGTCGGTGATTTTGCGTGCGGAAGCAGCCGACATAAAGTGACGCCCATCGATACCCAGCATTTCAGCCCGGTTGAACCCCAACATGCGACACAAGGGGTCATTTAAAAACGTCAAGCGGCCTCTCAGATCGCACTCGAAGTATCCTTCCTCGATATCTTCCAGAATCGTTCGGTAGCGCCCCTCACTCTTGCGCAGGGCTTCTTCCGTATTTTTGCGTTGATCGATTTCCTCCCTGAGTTTCTGATTGGCGGCCTTTAAATCAGCGGTACGTTCATCCACGAGGGATTCCAGTTCACGACGGTACTTTTCCAGTTCCCGCTCGGCCTGCTTGCGGTCGTTGATGATTCTAAGCGATCCGACCATCCTGTCCGGTGTGCCATCGTCATTGGGCAGCAATTGTGCGTTGATGGCGCAATACAAGTGCGAGCCGTCCTTGTCCCGCAGGGTCAGCTCGAAGTCGGCCACATGGCCTTGATCGGAAAAGATCTTCAGAAGCGCGTCTCGCTGGGAGGGATCCTGGTAGAGCTGGTAAACGGAGGCACCCAGGAGTTCCTCGCGGCGATATTGGGTTTGCGTTTCCACCGAGGGGCTGATTTCCAGGAGCGTCCCGGCCATATCGCTTTCATAGTAGATGTCCTGGATATTATCGTAGATGGCGCGATATTTCTCTTTGCTGCGCACAAGGGCGGTTTTCAATTCAGATAGGGAGTCGGCTGTTGCTTGGATTTCGCGGTAGATCGAACCGGTGGACACCTGGCGCTGAAAGTCTTTTTCTTTAATGGCCTTGGCCTCATCTGCCATTCCGGCCACCGGACGGATGATTCCGCCGGCCAGCCACAGACCAAAGACGGTGGCGGCCACGGAAACAATCAGGGTGACGATGATATTGTTGCGGCGGTTATCCTTGATGGCCCCAATGTAATCGTCTTCGGGTATATAGACACCGATCACCCAGGGCCACTGGCGATCGATAAAAGGTGTAAACATCGTGTGATAGGTCTGCCCTGCGTGTTCGAATTTTCCAAAGCGGGGGCTTTGGAGCGTGAATTGCTGATGACCCTCATACTGAAAATCCATGGCCATGAAGGCCTTGAGACTAATTAAGTCGCCAAGTTCATCGATCTTGGCGAGTCGATAGGTCTGTCCTTCGAGGGGATCCTTGTATTTCAGTTTGTTGAGATCTGGAAAGGCCACCACATCCCCGTTTCGATTGAGCATGAAGGCGCGCCCGTTTTTACCAATGCGCAGCTTGCTGATGAATAGCGAGAGCTCGTCGATCTCGATATCGACACCCACAATGCCCCTGAGCCGGCCGTCGTCGGAATAGGTGGGCCCGGCGATGGTAATCCCGGGCTTCTGGGAGGTGAAGAATATGTAGGGGTCGGTCCAGACGATGCGTTTTTCTTCCAGGGCTTTCGTGTACCAGGGACGTTTGCGGGGATCATAG